>CADCOO010000066.1 GCA_902803085.1 uncultured Planctomycetota bacterium | reverse complement strand
TCCGCGCCCGGTCCGCGCATAATTGGGCGTGCGAGCGTCCCGGCGCCGCAATGGAGCCCCAAGCGCAGCTTGGGGGAGCGCTGCAAACCAGACGCCGCATTGCGCGCAAGGAAAACGCCCTGTATGCATACAACCCCGTTTTCCCACAAAGGGTGGTTTCCCCACCCGCGCCAAAGGCGCGCGCAACTCTTGCGTACCAACCATAAGGCGGGCTGGTACGCCGCAAAGGGGCGGGCGTTTTCACTGCGCGCTTTACAACGCCGGTTTTGCGGCGTTCCCCCGGATTTCATCCGGGGCTCCATGGGTGGCGCTGCGCGCCGGATATTGGAGACGGGCGTTCTGGCGCGTACGATCGGACGGAAATCATGACGTTGACTGGGGGAGCGCCGCAAAACGGGCGACGCATGGCAATAATCAAAATGGCGTCGAAAGTCGTAATTACGACGTTGTTAAACGGTTGAATGGGCGGTTGGGTTACGCTAACGCTTGCGGTCGGGTCGTTCAATCATTATTCTTTGCGCATTGCGACGACGGCTTCCAACCTTCCCCCAAGCTGACGCTTGGGGCTCCATTGCTGCGCTTCGCGCGGATTGGGCACGGGCGCTCTTACGCTTGTGGGCGAACGAGATCAAATGCTTTGACTTGGTTTAGGCGGGGCGTATTCTTTTCGCTTAGCGACGTCTGGTTTGCGGCGCTCCCCCAAGCTTGCGCTTGGGGCTCCATTGCTGCGCTTCGCGCGGATTGGGCACGGGCGTTCTGACGCTTGGGGGCGGTCGTGATCGAATGCTTGGACTTGGGTTGGGCGAAGCGTTTTGATTACGCTTTCCATGCCGTCGCGCTTTCCGACGTCGCCCTTGCGCATTTTTTCTGTATTCGTTATAATCTTCCCGATCGCCGCGCTCGAGTTGGGGCGCGCGTTTAGGAAGGAACGGTTGAAATGCATACGCGTATTATTGCCATTATGAATCAGAAGGGGGGAGTCGGGAAGACGACGACCTCGGTTAATCTCAGCGCGGCGCTCGCGGCGTCGGGTAAGAAGGTCGAACTCATCGACCTCGACCCGCAGTCGCACGCGTCGCTTCACCTCGGACTCACCTTCGAACATGGGTTCGAATCGGTCTACGACGTGCTCGTCAACGACCAGTCGATCGAGTCCGTGCGTCGTCGCGTTTCCGATAACCTCGCGCTCGTGCCCGCGCACCTCGACCTCGCCGCCGCCGACTTCGAACTCGCTAGCGTGCTCGGTCGCGAGAAGATTCTCGCCGATAAAATTGCCGAGGACTCCGAACGCTTCGACTATATCGTGATCGACTGCCCCCCGTCGCTCGGCGTGCTCACGCTCAATGCGCTCGTCGCCGCCGAAGAGGTCATTATCCCCCTCCAGCCGCACTTTCTCGCGCTCCACGGCCTGAGCAAGCTGCTCGAAACGATCGTGCTCGTTGCGAAACGCCTCAATTCGCGCCTGCGCGTCTCCGGCGTCGTTCTCTGCCTCTACGACGGACGCACGACCCTCGCCAACGACGTTAAAACCGACGTCAAAAACTTCTTCGGAGAGCATGAGGGGCGACCCGAAGCGTGGAAGAACGTCCGCGTCTTCGATACCAATATTCGTAGCAATATCCGACTCGCAGAAGCGCCAAGCTACGGAAAGTCCATCTTCGACTACGACCCGAAATCAAATGGCGCCGACGACTATCGCGCCCTATGTCGCGAAATTATCGCCATGGAAAACGAACACAATTAACCCATCGCTCGCGGAGGATTATTCAAAATGCCAGACGTTATTAAAAAACCGACCGTCGATATTCTCGAACTCTTCGACAATCCGTACCCTAATCGCGACTACCTCATAACGCACGTTTGTCCCGAGTTCACGTCGTTGTGTCCCAAGACGGGTCAGCCGGACTACGGCACGATTACGATCGAATACGTCGCCGATAAGACGTGCGTCGAGCTCAAAAGCCTGAAATTCTACCTTCAGGGCTATCGTAACGAAGGCGTCTTTTACGAACGTTTGACGAATCAGATTCTCGACGATCTTGTTACGGCGATGGCGCCGCGTTATCTGAAGTTGACGGCGGCGTTCACGCCGCGCGGCGGGCTCCATTCTACGATCGTCGCAACGCACGTCGCGGACGGATGGAGTCCCAGCGGCGGATGTTGCGGCGGGCATGGTCACGGACACGGTCATGGTCGCGGACATGGACGCTGTTCGCATGATTAGTCGAGCGATTTGATTGGCGGTTTCGCGCTTGTTTTCTCGCCTCTCCTACTTGCGACGTAGCGCGCGGCGTGTATAATGTTGTCGGCTTTGCGCGCCGGAGGCGTTCGGCGCGGCGTCGAACGAAGTAGCTCGGCGCGCACGCGGTCGAATTGGAACGCATATCGAGGAGTTATAGATGAGCGTTGAAGTTTCTAAGATTGTGCAAGGGGTCGAACCCTCCGCAACGTTGGCAATGTCCGCGAAAGCGAAAGAGCTGAAGGCTCAGGGCGAAACGGTCTACAATCTTAGCGTCGGCGAGCCGGATTTCAATACGCCGGATCATATCTGCGACGCGGCGGTTGCCGCTATGAAGGCGGGACACACCCGATATACCGTCGCGAGCGGTCTGCCCGAACTCAAACAGGCGATCTGCGACGACTACCGCAAACGGACCGGTTTCGAGTACAAGCCGACGCAGTGCGTCGTCTCCAACGGCGCCAAGCATTCGCTCCACAACGCCTTCTTCGGCTCCCTCAATCCCGGCGACGAAGTCATTCTGCCCGCTCCCTACTGGGTTAGCTACGCCGAGCTCATTAAGCTTTCCGGCGCCAAGCCCGTAATCGTTCAGACGACCGAAGCGGACGGCTTTAAACTCACGCCCGACGCGTTCCTCGCCGCGATTACCCCAAAGACCCGAATGCTGCTCCTCTGCAATCCTTCGAACCCGACGGGCGCGTGCTACTCGCGCGACGAACTCGCGGCGCTTGCGAAGATCGTCGTCGAAAAGGATCTGGTCGTCGTTGCGGACGAAATTTACGACCACCTCGTCTACGGCGGCAACGGGTTTACAAGCTTCCCGACCCTTATGGACGGTCTGCAAGATCGAACGATCCTGATCAACGGCGTTAGCAAGACGTACGCAATGACCGGCTGGCGTATCGGCTGGCTCCTCGCGCCGGAACCCTTTGCGAAGAAGATTGGCGGTCTGCAGAGCCAAGAGACGTCGAACCCGTGCAGTATCAGTCAGTACGCAGCGATAGCGGCGTTGCAAGGCGACCAGGGGTGCGTCGAGGCAATGAAGGTCGAGTTTGAAAAGCGCCGCAACTACGTAACGCAACGAATAGCGGACATTCCCGGAATTTCGGCGCCTCCGATGGGCGGCGCGTTCTACGCGTTCATTAATATCAGCGCGCACCTAGGTCGCAAGTACGGCGGCGTTCAGGTCGAAACGAGCAAAGACTGGTGCCTGGAGCTTCTCCAGCAGAAGAAAGTCGCGACGGTTATGGGCAGCGCGTTTGGGTGCGAAGGGTACGCGCGCGCGTCCTTTGCCGCGAGTATGGAGACGCTTGAAATCGCGTACGATCGCATTGCTGAATTCCTCGCGTAATAGCGAGCGCGTTGCGTATCGAACGAATTTAGCGAGCGTTTTCGTTCAAATCGACGGGAACGCTCGCTTTTTCGCCGGAATGTGAAAAAGAAAAGCGCCTTTACGGCGTCGATTGGTTTTGGTAATTGGAAGACAGATATGAAGATAGGCGTTTTGTGTAGCGGCGGGGACGCGCCCGGTATGAATCCGTGTCTTCGCGCGATCGTTCGCGCAGGCGAGAAGTACGGGGATCAGGTCGTCGGTATTCGGCACGGTTATGAAGGTCTGCTCAACGAAGAGTTTTGGGGTGGCGAAGATCGCGCGATTAACGTTCGGGACGTTTCCGGGCTAACGAATCGCGGGGGCGCGTTTCTGAATTGCAGTCGGAGCAAGCGTTTCTCGACGGACGAGGGTCGCGTTCGCGCAGTGGAGGTTCTCGAGAAATATCGCTTCGACGCGCTCTTGACGATCGGCGGGAACGGCACGCTTTCCGGCGCGCGCGATCTGGCTACGGTCTGGAAGGGGCAGATTATTGGACTGCCCGGCACGATCGACAACGATCTTCTCGGCACGGACATGACGATCGGATTCCAGACGGCGATCCAAACGGGCGTGGAAGCGGTCGATAAACTCCGCGACACGGCCGGTAGTCACGATATGATGTTCCTTGTCGAGGTCATGGGACGCTACTGCGGCGATCTCGCGACGCACATTGCGCTCGCTTCCGGGTGCGAGCTGGTCGAGACGCGCGAGACGCCGACGGTTATCTCGGATATCGTCGCGAAGTTGAATCGCTTTAAATCGCTTGGAAAACGCTCGATTATTATGGTGGTTGCAGAAGGAGACGAGTTCGGGGGCGCGGTTCCGATTATGGAGGAGCTTCGCGCGAACGGCTCGCCGTACGAAATGCGCACGGTTATTCTCGGGCACGTCCAGCGGGGCGGAACGCCCGCGCCCGGCGATCGTATTCTCGCAACGAAGCTTGGCTGCTACGCGGTCGACGCGTTGCATCAGGGCGAGACGGGCAAAATGGCGGGCGAAATCGCCGGTCAGCTTACGCTCACGCCGCTGGAAGAGGTCGTGGTCGGTCGTCGCGACGGCGCGGTCGAGCTCACGAAGTTGATCGAACGGGTTTCCGTTTGAGAAATAGGCTCGGTTGAAATTGGAAGAGAAGCCCTGGGATTTTCTCGGGGCTTTTTTATTGTGAGGGGAGATTTTCCACACGCTGTGTGGAAAATCTTGGACTCTTACGGAGAGAATATCCTCATGAACGGTTTTTATCGAATGAAACTACTTTTTAAGGAAGCGTTACCACGATAGGGATTTCGCAAAAACATAGTTTTTTAATAGTAAAAACGGCGCAAGACGATTATCCACACGCTGTGTGGAAAATCTCTGGGAAGGCTTTGTAGAACTGGTAAAAGCTGTACAGATTCGACGTGGTAAAGCCCTTGCCGTA
>CADCOO010000065.1 GCA_902803085.1 uncultured Planctomycetota bacterium | reverse complement strand
TTTATCATTATAACGACCCGCCAATCGAAACGCAATCGTTTCCTTGAGATTCGACGTCAATAACGTCCTGACCGTCGACGAGAACTTGATAACGGTCGCCCGGTCGCCCTTGGATAAGTATCGCATTGTCACGATCGGGGTCGATTCTCGCGGGAAAAGGCGAGACGACGCGCCGACCGTCGACGTCGAGAACGGCGACGTTCGTATGCGTTCCGTCCAAGAGTCGGCGAACCATATGGAGCGCGCACGGGTTAATATTGAGCGGATTGCGCTGCTGCGTCGCAAGATTGAAAGAGTCTGGGAGTAGTCCGCGATAAGGCGGCTCGACGTAAAGCTGCCGTTCGGCGGAGGCGACAATTCCTTGCGCAAGAATAGTCCAAAGCGGATCAGAATCGTGCCGCGCAAGTCGAATAAGAGCAAACGCGTAATCGACGCCGCACCATTGAACGGGCGTTCCGATCCAGCATGGCGCAATCCAGTCGGTCGTTCCAAAGACGGGAATCGTCGCGTAGGGCATAACGGCGTTCGGCCAATCGTCAAACCGAGCGTCCTGCCAGAGATAGACGAAAGGAAGTCCGAGACAAGCCCAGCGGCGCGCGGAGTCGAGCAGCGTCGGCTCGTCGGTCGCTTCGTAAGCGATTACGTTGGCGTAGCACATTCTGGCGGCGGCGAGAATATCGGGCGTATGAAGGGACAGCTCCCAAGTCTGAGCGCCGCGCGGTACGGCAAGACAATTGGCGAACTCTAGCCCGCGCAGAAGAGACGTCAGAGTCTCAGCGTTCGCCGTTAGTCGCCAATGCTCGGCAAGAATCGCGAGTTTCGCGCCGCAATCTCCGGACGCGTAGTCGACGTCGCTTCCGCGCAAATATTTGCCCTCGTAACGAAAGGAACCGTCGTCAAGTTGCTTCGTACGAACGGCGCGCGCTTCGCCGTTGAGCCACTCCCTGAGAAGATCGGCGCGATTCAATCGCAGTAACGACGCGTAATTGCGTAAGTTGGCGCCGCCGACGTTAAGCTGCGCGTAATTCGGAAGCTCGCCGCCGACCTCCATGAGGGTTGACAGGAAATCCGTTCCAAAATGATCGTCGGTCGCGCCAAGTCCCGAACCGACGGCGGACGCCCAGCCGCCCGATTCCCGTTTGAGCGCGCCGCGCTCGAGCGCCCAGCGCGTCGACGCTTCCTGGTCCTCGGTCGAACGAGGTCGAGACGGAATCGGCGGGAGCGCGTCCAGAGAGACGGCGCGGCGAATAACGTCCGCGAAATCGTTCGGCGGCGTCATGCGTAATCGTCCGTTGACGCGCGCGCCGGCAACGCTCATTTGCGCGCAGGTTTCGTCGCCGTCAAGAAAATCGGGAACGGCGAAATAGAGCTGCGCTTGAGGATCGTCGTAGCGGAGAGTCGCGGCGACTGAGTCCGTCGTTATTATTGCGAACTGGTCGGTAACAACGAGTGGGCGCGGCGCGAATCGCGCGCGATCGTTCGGGGCGACGTCGGCGCTGGAGGAACTTCGTTCTCCGCGTTCGAGGAATTCGACGCCTGGCAGAACGGCGTTCGTCATGTCGTCAAGAAGTTTTACGGCGGGAGCGCGCGCCGCTCGAGGGGAATCAAGCCGCCATGTCAGTTCGTCGTCGATAAGCTGAAAGGTTAAGCTTCCAACGCGGTCGCCGTTCGATTCCAACGCGTATTCGATTAACTTTTCCTTCGGGTCAAGACGGAGAAATCTCGGAACAATAGGCTCGTCGTCGCGTTTGGGTCCCTCGGACTCGTCGAGTCGCTCTTCTAATCTTAAAGGCGCGAATCGAGTCGTTCCTTCGTCTTCCGCAAAGAGAGGAAAGAGCGCGGCGACGGGTCGATCGTCGCGCCATACGACGGCGCCGGCGCCGCTCGTTGCAAATTGAAACTTGAAGTCTGAACTTTCGAACGCCCGCCACTCGTCGGGAAAGGATTTTTCCGCGTCGAACCGGAATTGATCGCGATTCATCGCAAAAAAACGTCGAGCGATCGCGCCGCAACTTGGCGCGCTCGCCTCGACGTCGAGCGTTACGAACGGCGAATCTTGGGGAATGGAAATTGTCAGTTCGAGATCGCCGCGACGATCGACGCTTTCCTCTTGAACGAGTCGACCGTTTGCCGTCGCGCGAATCGTAACGGGGTCGTCGCCGCCGTCGCGCCGAATCGAGGCGCGCAATACCCCGTCGGCGATAGAATAGAGGCCGAATTTCATCGGGTTGAATTCCGCGTGAAGAATTTCAATGCGTTCGATTTCAATTCGTCCGGAGTCGAGTCCGAGATCAAAGCGCAGACGCGTTAGCGGGGAGGTCGTCTTAACGGGAACGACGCTTTCGCTCCATTCGTCATTTTCCGGCATAGCGAATCGAGTCGAGCGCAATTCCTCGAACTCGGACGCCGCCTCCTCGGCAGTGAAGATTTGCGCGAAACCGGTCGTAGCGCGTCGCGCGCGGAAACGTACGAGAAATTGTCCGGACGCGGTTTCTGACAGACGCGGCGAGATAAAGTGCGGGTCGCTATCGGAGGAAGTTGCGACGAGGACGCCGTCGGTGATTTCAAGAGCAACGTTGGGACTGGCGAACCAATCGTCGAGCGAAGCGTTCGGTTGGGAAAAGTCCCAGAGCGCAATTGAACGAAACGAACGGAGTTGTTCCGGAATGACGTCGATAGGAGGGTCGACGGTTTCAGGAGCTTCCTCAGCCAGAATACCCGCACCCCAAACGAACAAGGTTACGACGACGATAAAAGCGCGAACAAACTTCCACATAACAAACTCCGTTGATTAATGTCCTCGATCCCTTTTGATTTTGCCGAAGACTCAATGAGCTATTGTAACAGACTGCCGCGCTAAAATCTAGACAGTGCGTAAACAACTGCGGAATTACGTAAAAGAGACGCTCATTAGCTGAGACGTCAAGAAAGGAAGAAAAAGTTCGTCTCTGAAATAAGTTAGCGAAGAAGGTCGGCGCAACAATCCTCGGCGGCGACGTCATAACTGTCGCCGCGACTGACGCGAGGGCGCGCAGGTCCGTTTCCACGTCGACATAATAAGCCTTGCTCGCACGTGCGGACGCAACTTATTATTTGATTAAACGTCGCTAGCGAGACGAGCTCGTCGAGTTGACCGCCGAAGTCGCCGCCGCCGTATTCTCAGCGAAGATCGCGTCAACGATCGTCGTCGCGTTCTTTGCGTAGCCCCCCTCGCCGATCGCGAGGTCAAAGGAATCAAAAAACAAGCGCGCGCCACAACCCCTTCAGGAGTCGTGACGCGCGCTTGCGTTCCTATTTTACAGACCTCTCGCTTCTCGCTAGACAAATTCGGCGCGACGATCTTGAAGCTGTTGCTGCAGGCGCGCAATGATCGCGCTGTGCATCTGACTCACGCGACTTTCGCTCAAATCGAGCGTCGCGCCGACTTCCTTCATCGTCATTTCCTCGTAGTAGTACAGAATGATGATCATGCGCTCGTTGCGACTGAGCCCCTTCGTTACCATGCGGATAATATCCGCCTTCTGCATGCGACTGGTCGGATCCTCGCTACGCTCGTCCTCCACCAGGTCGATCTCGCTCACGTCCTTCGAGCCGTCCGTCTCGAACCACTTCTTGTTCAAACTGACAAGATTAACGGCGTTCGCGTCGGTCATAACGCGGGCAAGCTCCGACTTGTCCATCTTGAGATGGCTGGCAAGCTCCTCCTGCGTCGGCAGGCGACCGAGCTTATTCGACAGCTCTTTATTCGCCTCCGAAAGCTTGCGAGCGCGAGAACGAACCAGTCGGGGCACCCAGTCCATGCTCCGCAATTCGTCGAGCATCGCTCCGCGAATACGAGGAACGCAGTAGGTCTCAAACTTCACGCCGCGCTCGGGGTCGTACGCGTCGATCGCGTCCATAAGACCAAATATCCCAGAGGAAACCAAATCGTCGAGATCGACCTCGTCGGGAAGTCGAGACCAGACCCGCTCCGCGTGATAGCGAACGAGCGGAAGATACTGCTCAATGAGAGCGTTGCGCAACGTCTTATTTGAACGATCGGCAATAAAGTCTCGCCACATTTTGGCAACCGTTTCCGGATCAGACTGCGTCGCGATCATATCGTTTCCTCCATGACGGCGCGTCCTTGGACGCGCAGATTCCACCACTACCCCCCGCCGCAAACGCGCGCCCCGAACTCGAGCGCGCCGCGTTGCGACGGAATTATCACAATACGTCCCGCGCGACCGCTCGAACGCGTCCACGAATGGCGTTCCTCAAGCGACCGCATGCGTCGAAAGACGCAACGTACGTTTTTCAATAACAAAGAATATACAGTTCAAATTACAACAAAACGTCGCAAGCGGAGGCTTCGCGACGACGACTCACCTAAGACGATCTCGACGGGCCAACCGTCGACAATGCGACTCCGTTCGTCTCAAAAATTCGATAATCTGGCGTCCTTTCCCTTACACAACGTAATACGACGTTAAAAAACGCCTACCGCGCCCTACGCGCTCCATCCTGCGGCGACGCGAGCAAAGGCGGCGCGAGCGATTCAACCCGCGTTACTTGTATTATCGTCCCACCCCGAAAAAAGTTTATTGAAAAAACGGCTCTTTTCTCATTTCGACGCAAGCAAACGCGAAAAATAGCCGCAAAGAACCGCTACTTTCGCGACAAGAACAAAAAAATCGACGCCGAATTACGCCGACGTCGATTCATTCTCAAAGGGCCCGAAAGAACGGTTATCTCGCTCGCGTCTGACCCGACGGCGCGCGCTGCGCCGCCGCCTTTCTGCGAACCTCTTCGGGGAGAACCAGCACGGGCTTGGTTGCGCCGTTCCCCGCGACGCGGTCGGGCGTGAATACGTGGAACGTTCCGTCGGGATCGACAGCAAATCCGGAGGCTTGGTCGCTGTTGGCTGGCGGAACGGTATTCTGTCGAGTTCCTTCGACGGGGGGCACTGCGTCGTTCGCGGGATTCTGCGAATTGTTAGTCGCGTTCGTCGTATTGGCGGCGGATTCGTCGGCGAAGGTTCGTCGCTCTTCGGCGCCGACGCTCTCGCACGGCTGCGGCGCTTCGATCGCGGCGCGCGCTTTATCGAAGTCGGATGAAATCTTAGCGCTCGTTCCAATCGGACGCAGGACGCGAATCAGAACCGGCTCCATTTCAATGTGCTCAAAAGTCTTCGTCGTCCAAATGGGCGAGATTCCGCCCTTCGGAACCTCGCGCACTCGCTGCGTCTCGACGATTCTACGCGGCTCGACGCCCTCGACGAAATAGTACTCGTACAGTTTGCCGTCCGTTCCCAGGATCGTGCCGACCTCCCGGAGCTTATTGCGCCAGTCCTCTTCCGAAATTCCCGCAGGAAGGCGCGTCGAACCCGGTTGAGCGGCGGTCGTCTCGTCGGTCGTCGGTATTCTGTAGATATTCGGGGTCTTAAAAGACATGTACGGGGATGAATATGTAGTAACTTCGTTCGAGGATCCCCAAAGCATAGCTCCGCGCCCAACGTCGTTGATACAGGTCCCCTTCATTCCGTTGGGATCGTATCCGTAAGACGTCGCGGCGTGGGAGCTGAAAAGGAGAAGAATTGCGGCGCCAAGCGCGCTGACAAGGGTAGAGCTCCCCTTTTCCAAGCTTTTCGTAGTGGTCGTCATGATCAAACCTCCGCGTCGTCGTTAACGTTGCGCACATTTTACCTAAAATGCGCATTTGCTCTATCTTCAATATTCAATATACGGCAAAACGAAAAAGAATCAACGGGAAATTGGTCGAGAACGACCATATAAAGAGAAATTTTGGCGAAAGCAGGAAAGATACAACAAAAAAACCAGTTATTCCAGTCGTGCAAGAAAAGCCGACCGGCGTCAAAACAAAGAGAGCGCGCTCAAACCAACTCGAACGCGCTCACGTTTCCGACAACAATCCAAAAACCAACGCGCGCGGCATTAACCGGCGCGACGAACGTCCGGCGAAGGAAGCGCAACCGCGTCGTCAAGTTGATACGTCATGCGATAGGCGTCTTCCGGCGCGCTCGTGTAGAATCGGCGCGCCACCCAGTGCGAACGAAAGCCCAAACGTCGCAAAAAGAGCTGCGCTGGAAGATTGCGCTCGCGAACCAGGCACGCTATTTCCGATCGACGACCG
>CADCOO010000064.1 GCA_902803085.1 uncultured Planctomycetota bacterium | reverse complement strand
GCCTGTGCGGAAGCAAAAGAAATGATGCAAAAGTACGACGACGCGTTGCGCGGTTATTCCGCGCTCGACGGCGACAATCAATTCCATAGCTTCTATGCGCGCGTCTACTATAAACGCGGCGAGCGCGAAAGGGCTTTTCAAGAATATTGCAAGTTTGCCGAAAACGCGCTCGTATGGATCGAACCAAACGACGACGAGGAGCGCGAGCTCGGAGAGACGGAACCAAATGTTAGACGAGAAATCGCTCGCGACCGCGTAAAGGCAGACGCGTCGGTCGTTCGTCAACTAATGCGCCAGCGAGTACTCTATTTGGAAGACGATTACTACGCGCCGAATTTCATGCCGTTCAAGAGCTACGACGAATTTCTAGCGTTCATTGAAGAAGAATACGCTAAATGTAGTAATCCAGAAGACTATGAACGCGCCGTCAATTTCTGGCGAGAAACGGCAAACCTCGACGCCCAATATTACTATAGGCGCAATATTAGAGGCTTGAACGGAATGCTTTCCATTCCGCCCAAATTCGCGTTCTGCGACGATCAACAACTTTTTAACGAATGGCTTGGATACCTCGCTGAGACGCAGCGGCGCGGCGCAAACGTAGCTGTCGAAACTCCGCCCAAACCATAAATGTCTTGAGAAAACGCGTTCTTTTTAAACCACGCTCCTCAAGGAACCTTTGAAAAAAACCGTTGCGCCCGACGATTCTCAACCGTCGGGCTTTTTTTTCGATTGCAATAGTGAATGAACGCGATTGAAAAAATGCTCTTTTAACGCGCGCGATTATTTGCTAAGATACCGCGAAGGGCTCGAGACGACAGATTAAGTCGGCCTCGTCCCCAAATAGGAAGGAACGACACGGAAGACGTCGCCAAGCCCTAACCGGACGCGCGAAGACGTCGGAATGGATCCCGACGTCGCGCGCCGTTCGCAACATAGACGACGTTTTCCACGCCGCGACTCGAGAGCGGTTAAGATAATCAAGGTAGAGTTAGGTTCAATATGAAACGTTCAGCGCTTCAATGCGTCGTAGGATTTCTCGGCGCGACGCTCATCGTCGTCGGCGTCGTTTGGACTTGCCGACAGCTAAGTTCGCCAACGCAACTCAACGCGGCGCAAAACGCCGCGAGCACGGAGTCCAACGGCGCGAGACAAGCGACCTTGCCTGGCGTTAAACAGGCGAACGCTACGCTTGAACAGCGTCCGACCCTAAAATCGCGAAAGATTCGTCCCGTCGCCGGCGAGACGCAGATTAATCTCTCTCTCGTCGATCCAGATTCCGGAAACGACGAGCAGACGCCCGCTTCTGACGCGATCAAATTGACAGAACTCGACGCGAGCGAAAGCGGAGAGTTCGCCGATTTTACGCCCGCGCAGCCCGTCGCGCCCAACCTCGACCCTCTCGAAGAATTGAACGATGCGAACGACCCGCTCGCCAACCCGCCGTTGCCGACTACCTCGCTCGAATTCATCGGAAGCGACGATTTGCCCGAATCGCCCGCCCCTGCCGCACAAGATCTCAACGCGTTCGTTCAGGAAGACGAACCGACCGCTCCGACTCCCATCGTGGCGCCCCTTGAAAGTTTCCCACAACAACCGAGCTTGCCCGAGGCGAGTTCTCTCCAATCGCTCGAAGACGCTAACGGAGCGCCCCAAGCCTTTATTCCGAGCGAGTCGAACGCCGCGCCCGCGAAACTTCAACCCGAAAACGCGCTCTTTGCCGAGCCGAGCGTTCCCTCTTTAAACGCAATTCCTTCAATTAACGAGGACGCAAGCTCGAGAGCTCAACTTCCTAAAACAGCCGACTCCAACGGTTCCTACGTCGCGCAATACCTCAATTCAGCGATCGCCAACAATCCAACGCCCAACGCCGACGATCTCAACGGCCCGCAAGCGACTCAGATTATTGTTGAGAAAGTCGCGCCTAGCGAAGTCCAGGCGGAGCAGCAGGCGACCGTCGTGATTAAGGTCAAAAACACCGGCGTTAAAACGATTCGCAATCTATTGTTGCACGATTCCATTCCGCAAAACACGCAGTTCATTTCAAGCGATCCCGAAATCGCGCCAAGTCCGTCCGGCGACCTCTACTGGACAAACTTTGATCTCGAACCGCAACGCGAAAAGAAATTCACCTACGTCGTGAAACCGACGCAAGAGGGCGATTTCGGAAGCGTTGCGACCGTGCTTGTTCCGCTCAACGCCGCAAGTAAAACAAAATGCTCCAAACCGGAACTGCAAGTCGTTGCAAACGCGCCTGAGAAGGTTGAACTTGGTCAAGACGTCGTTTTCGAAATCACCGTCTCCAACGTTGGAACAGGCGCCGCAAATGAAGTCGCGCTCCTTGAACAGATTCCAGAAGGACTCTATCACCCAACCGGCGACGTGCTCAATAACGCTCTCAACGTCATTAAGCCGGGAGAAGCGAAACAACTCACGCTTACGCTTAAATGCGTCGAGCCGGGAGAGTATGTCAATCGTCTTACCGTCTCCGCGCAGAACTGCGAAACGCAAGAGGTCGACACGGCGATTAAAGTCGTCGCGCCTGAATTGGAGGTTAATATCGCCGGACCGAGCGCCGTTTATCTCGAACGATCCGTCGTCTATAAACTCAACGTGAAAAACGCGGGAGAAGCGGCGGCGCGCGAAGTGCGGCTCGTCGCGCAACTCCCCGAAAGTCTCGCCTTCGTCAAAACGAACAACCTAGGCGCCTACAAAGAAAGCGAACGGTGCGTCTACTGGGATCTTGCGGAACTACCCGCTAATAGCGACGGCGAAATCGAACTCGAACTCAAGTCGACGCGCGCCGATCGCGCAGAACTCGTCTTTGCCGCCTCCGGACCCAATAATATCTCCGCTGAAGCGCGAAAAGATATTACGATCGACGGCATCGCGGCGCTCTCCTTTAACGCAACCTCTTCCGCCGACCTCCTTGAAGTCGGCAAAGATCTTGAATACTCCATTCAGATCGTCAACAACGGCACCAAGGCCTCTTCAAACGTCGTACTGCAAATCCTGGCGCCCGACGCGATTGAAATCAAAGCGACCGACGGACCGACCGACGCCAAGAACTTTAACGGCGTCATCGTTTTCGACACGTTGCCGGAGATCAAGCCGAAATCGACCGTAACCTATCGCGTCAAAGCGCACGCGAACGCGTCCGGCGACTGCCGCGTCGGATTCCAGCTAAGTTCCGACGATCTTGAACCGTTGCGCAAGGAAGTTAATACGCGCGTTTACGAATAATTCACGAACGCGCGACGACGTTAGGTCGCATCTTAGAGCCGAAGTCGACGAGCGCCTCGACTTCGGCTCTCTTTATTGAAGATTCTCGCATTTCGGGTATAATGACCCTAGTCGACTTG
>CADCOO010000063.1 GCA_902803085.1 uncultured Planctomycetota bacterium | reverse complement strand
CGTTTACGAGAAACGCCCGCAAATCTGCCGCGAATATTCGACGGAAAAATGCGAATACGACGATCTCTTTGTTTTTGAGCAATACTTTGAGACTCCGGATCAAGTCGAAGAGTACGCGGAAGCGGTTCTCGGTCCACGACCAGACGCGTCTTTTCGCACGCAACGTCCTTAAAACGTGAGATTGAACCGGAAATTTATGTGAAGTTGGGTAGATTTGGTAATTTTCGTTGTTTTTTAGGAAGTTTTCTGGTAAGTTTGAAAATTCTGGTTATAATAGTCCTGCTGGTCTTTTGGCGCCAGGCGCGTCGTTGCGTCGGCGAATGAAACAATGGAGGACGTTATGCCCAACGAAAACGAAAACAACGCAAACGATATTGACGATCTTTTTAACGTAGATTCCGGGACCGATTCTGAGCCGAAGACAGACGACGACCCTTCGGTTGAGCTCGATTCTTTTGATCTCTTCAGCGACGATGCGAACGCGGGCGTAACCGACGGCGGCGTCGCAGGCGGCGCGGACGCCGATCCTTTTGCCGGGTCGAACGTCGAATCGAACGCGTTTGATCCCTTCCCTGGCGCGCCGCCGCTCGACGAGGAGTTTGCGGCGACGGTACCGGCTGAGCCCGAAGAGACCGGGAAAAAAGGTAAGAAGGCGAAGAAGGAAAAGGTTAAAAAGGAGAAGGTCAAGAAAGAAAAGGTTAAGAAAGAGAAAGCTCCGAAGGCTCCCAAAGCTCCGAAGGAGAAAGGCTCGTACGTCGCTTCTCCGACGCCTGTTTTCTTCCTGATTGGCCTGCTCGTCGTCGCGTTGGCGGTTGCGAACTGGTTTGCGTATCGAGCAATGCAGGGGAACGCGTCCATGTTCCTCATTATCTTCGACGCGCTTGGACTCGTCGCTCTGTTCGTCCCGATGATGCTCCTGTCGCTCCTGCGCAAGCGCGAGATCTGCGTCTTCGATATGTTCCTCGCTTTTACGGCGATCTTTTCCGTCGCGAGCGTTATGTTCATTTTAACGTATCAGTGGAAGACGTACGGACCGTCTCCGAAAGTAACGTACGCCGCGCCCTCCGCGACCGCGACGTTTGAGAGCTACGAAACGCTTGATTGCTAAAGGGCGCCTCGCGTTCCCTCGCATATTTTGAGACGGCTTTCCTCGCGGCGCGATTGCGTCGATTGAGGAAAGCCTTTTCGTTTCGCGCGCGACGCCTGCGTTGAAATCGTCTTGACGCGCGCGCCTTTTTTGCCTAATGTAGGCGCCGTCGGATTTGAGCGCGGCGCTCGGAAAACGTCGACAGAGGCGTGAAAAGTTCCAAGAGACCGTTCTCGAAATAGTGAAATAGCGTATAATATGCGCGCAATAGGCGACGCGCGCGCGTTGCGTCGCCCGGCTCGTTGAGAGCGCGCTCTGTAAACGCGCGACGTAAATGATCGGAAGCATGGGGAATCAAAATGAAGTGTCAGAAATGCGACTGCGAAGCGATGTTCCACATAACGGAAATGATAGACGGAGTTCAACGCGAGTTGCATTTATGCTCAAGACACGCGCAAGCGTACCTGCACCCGATCACTCCGAAGTATTCCGCAGAGGGACCCGAGTTCTTTGACGACGGCGAAGACGGAGTTTCGCTCAAAGACGAAACGGATAGTCTCGTCGCCGACGATTTCCAAACGTGTCCCTATTGCGGCATGAGTTTTCAAGATTTTCGTAAGACGGGTCGGTTGGGGTGCCGGAACGACTACGAGGTCTTTCGCGAGCGTCTCGATCCGCTGATTCTCACGATTCACGGCGCGACGGAGCACGTCGGCAAGCGACCGAACGGCATGGCGGACGCGCCGGTCAATCGGGGCGCGCTCCTCGTGCGTCTGCGCAACGATCTCAACGACGCGATTATGGTCGAAGATTACGAGCGCGCGTCCGTTTTGCGCGACCAGATCGCTCAAATGGAGCAAAAAACAACCGGCGCCGCGAACGAGAGCGCGACGTCGGTTAAGAGAGGAGCGGGCGTTTCCGAAGGTTGAGCCTCAGTTTCCATGAGGCGAGGAATACTCGATATTATCGGTTACGCGCCATACGCCGTCTTGTTCCTTACGCAGTTCTATCATGGGGAAGTCGACGCTTACGAAAAACGGGTAAGAGTCGATTCCCCGCGCTTTGCCGGACGCCGTCGCATGAATAGAGACGCGCGCGCGCGGCGGAGACGTCGTCTTGTTGATTTCTAGAACCTGAAAGTCCGTTACTTTAGTCTTTTCGACCGTCGCTAGGTTTTCCAGATACGAACGCGCGAGAGGTTTCACCTTAGTCGAATCGCGCGACAAGAGCGCGCAAACCGCGTCCGCGTCGTTGCGTTCGAACGCGTCCGCGATTGCGTAAATCGTCGCGCGCGTTTTTTTCTCTTCCGTCTGGACGAAATAGACGCAAACAACTCCGACCAGCAACGCGACGACGCCCGCCGCCAGTCCCTGCCACAGGAAGGCGTTCTTATTCGTTCCCTTGGCGAACGCGCCGCCGGTGAGAACGAGTCCAGTTGCTATCAGCGCCCAGACGACGATATTGTTCATGAAGACGTTCATATTAGCGTCCCTTCAGTTGACGTTGAGCGACGTTTACGGATGCGGATGACGCCACGGCTCGCGGTATTCGCGCGCGAGGAGCGCGTTCGCTTCCGGATCGTTTTTAACGGAGTTGGTCTCTTCGTCCCATTCGAGCGCGCGTCCCAGTTGCATGGAGATATTTCCGAGTATGCAACATATGGTGGAGATAGCGCCTTCTTCAATATCGCTTCGCGGACGGCCGCGATCGTCAATTCGCGCTAGGAAGTCGCGCATATGTTCGCGAATGGCGGAGGCGCAGAAGAGCTCGATTCCGTCTTCTGTCTTATCTTCCGGATACTGATCTGATTCATTGACCCAGTCGCCGCTCTTGCCCTCGTTGGAGTAGTAGCGATGGAAGTCGTACCCGAAGACGCTCGCCTTGAGAACGCCGTTTTGTCCGTAGAAGTATCCCCCCCATGGGTGACGGCGCTCGGGCAGTTCGGACCAATTTCGGTGATTCCAGACGACTTCAAGCTCGCCGTAGTCAAAGACGATCGTCTGCGTGTCGGAGATATTGGAAATCCCGCCTTTTTTGATATACTGACCGCCAGTTGAGAAAATGCGTTTCGGATAGCGCAGATCGAGCAACCATCGCGCCATGTCGAACATGTGGACGCCCATGTCGCCGACGGTTCCATTGCCGTACTCCATAAACTGTCGCCAGCTTCTCTTGCGCAGACAGGGATAATAGGGGAGTTTCGGCGCGGGTCCGCACCACATTTCGTAGTCGAAGCCCTCGGGCGGATCGGTGGGATCCTGTTTAAAGGGCGCGCCGGGTCCGCCGTAGTAGCTGAAGATATCGACCTGACCGACCGGTCCGAGCTCGCCGGATTCGATAATCTCTTTTTTCGCCGTCATGAGGTGCGGCGTGCTACGCCGCTGTAGCCCGACTTGCACGACCGCGTTATGCTTGCGCGCGGCGGCGACCATTGCGAGACACTCCTCGACGTCGACGCCGATTGGCTTTTGAACGTAGACGTCGGCTCCGCTCTCGATCGCGGCGATCGCGGCGAGCGCGTGCCAGTGGTCCGGCGTTGCGACGAGCACGATATCCAGTTTATTCTCCTTGAGCATTTCGCGGTAGTCGGCGTATCCGCGCGGCTTTTTGCCGTTTTGTCGTTCGGCGACTCTTCGAATCGCGTCGTCGAGCGCGTCGCGATCGACGTCGCAGAGGGCGACGACTTCAACGTCGCCGACCTGCATGAGTCTGAATAGGTCGACTTTGCCGTACCAACCGGTTCCGATAAGTCCAACCTTGAAAGTTTTGGCGTTATTCGCGTTCTCCTGGCCCTGCAGTTGAGACGCGACGCCAACGAACGACGCCGAAAGACCGCTGCGCTTAATGAAATCTCGTCGGTTCATAGATTATGTCCTTTCGAACTAAACGACGTAAAACTCGGCAAACGACGCGCGTCGTTCGCAACGGACTCCATTCTATTAGAAAGGTTGGACAAACGCAACTGGTTTCCCAAGAAAGTTCGACGCTTTTTGCACGTTCTCGACTCTAATTGCATTAGGATTTGGCGTCTTTGGCGCGAGCGAGTGTGGCGCCGAATCTTGCCGACCGTCTTTGACGATTGTCGACCCTGTTGACGGTAGTTTAGAAAAGATTAAACGATCGTATCGTTGCGCTCGCATATTTAAGGGAAATTTTTTTCCTGCGGACGCAAAAATGAGCGAATAGACCTTGACGACTTGGCGCGTATTTGTCATAGTTCAGGGGCGAGGTTCGTAGCGCGCGCGGCGCGTGAACGAACGGCTCGCGTCGGTAGATCACGTATTTCGTTAGAGGAAATCGAATGAGCGTATTTGCAAATAACGGTATGTTCGTCGCTTTGTCCACGCTACTTGCGGGAGAAAACGCGTCTTTTGAGGAGACGAGAATCTCTAGTTGCGGACGCGACGCAAACGATTCCTTATCGAACGGGCTCTTTATCTGTCTTAGCGCGGACGCGAACGGTGCGCGCGAAGAAATTGAAAGAGCTTCGCGCAACGGCGCGATAGTCGCCGTTCTTCCGCGTTCGCTTGCAAGTTCCTTTAACGCGACGGATCAAGACTTGCCGTGTCAAACGATCTTCGTAGACGATCCTCGCGACGTATATGGGCGCGCGTGTCACGCTTTTCGCGGTTA
Organism: uncultured Planctomycetota bacterium; assembly: GCA_902803085.1. GTDB lineage: Bacteria > Planctomycetota > Planctomycetia > Pirellulales > Thermoguttaceae > RUG369. The sequence continues at coordinate 4,696 of CADCOO010000063.1, read as the reverse complement.
TCCCGGCCGTCGCATGAAGCTTATCGGGGTCACGGGTTCCGCCGGTAAGACGTCGCTCACGTACGTTTTGGGCGGCGTGCTGGCCGAGGCGGGAATGCGCCTTGGTTTGATCGGTTCGCTTGGCGTTTACGACGGAGCGAAGCTCTATCCGACGAACGCGACGACGCCGACTCCCGAGCGACTTGCGGAGCTTCTCGATCGTATGGCGAGCGCCGGTTGCGATTGCGTCATCATCGAGGCGTCCTCGGTCGGATTGGCGGAGAAACGACTTGCGGGCCTTGAACTTGACGCCGTGTGTCTCACGAATCTTCGACGCGATCATTTGGATTATCATGGCTCGGTCGATCAGTATCGCAGCGCAAAGATGCAGATATTCTCGTATCTCAAACCGTCTGGGATCGCCGTGTGCAATAAGGACGATCGCGTAACGGAAGCGGCGATGCACCTGATTGATCATCCGTTGCTTACGGTTGGAATTCAGCCGACGACCTGTTCCGTTTCGGGAACGCCGGTGGAGTTGCTTGGCGGCGAGCAGACGTTTTATATCGTCGCGGGGTCAGACGCGGCGCCGATTCGTTCGAAGATAGTCGGCAAGGAACACATCTACAATAGTCTGGAAGCGGCGGCGTTGGCGCTTGCCTGGAAGATCGACATTAAAACGATAGCGCGCGGGGTCGAACGAGTTGAGAGCATTCCCGGCCGCATGGAGCGCGTCGATTGCGGTCAGCCGTTTGCGGTCTATCTTGACCGCGCGAATTCTCCCGACTCCCTTACGTCGGCGCTCGAAACGATGCGCGCGGTAACGCGCGGCTCGGTCTATTGCGTGCTTTGCGCGCCGAACGACGGCGATCACAGCAAGCGACCGCTCATGGCGCGTATCGCGGAGACGAACGCGGATTTCACCGTGATAACGAGCGGCGTGCTCGCGGGCACGCAGACGAGCGAGGCGTTCGACAGTTTGCGCAAAGGACTTGTCGACGCGGATTCCGCGCAGTTTATTGAAGATCGCAAAGACGCGCTCGTTTGGGCGCTTTCGCACGCTTCGGTCGACGACGCCGTGCTCGTCGTGAGCCAGGACGTTTCTTCTTACGATTTCAATAAGGACTATTTTGTTCCGGATCGCCATTTCATTAAGAGCTGGCTTTCCGAGAATCTCGCGAGCGCGGAATCCTATTGGTTTAATTAACCTCGCGCAATGATTGCGCCCTTCCCCTGCGGCGACCGGAACGACGCGGCGTTTCGGTCGTCTCTTTGTTTCTTGTCGGCGCGCAGTCGCGGCGTTTCGGGGGATTGTTGAAAGGCGGAAAACGCGTATAATATCGTAGGTCGGCGCAGTTGCGCGGACGGTTTTCCAGAACAACTTAGTTGGAGAATAGGAAGCAGAAGAATGAATACGAACGTTGTTATGCAGACGTCGATCCCGGGTATGACTCCTAAACGGGGCAAGGTGCGCGATATTTACGATTTTGGCGATAAACTCCTGCTTGTGAGCACGGATCGCATTAGCGCTTTCGATTGGATTCTGCCGAGCGGCGTTCCCGATAAGGGGAAGGTTTTGAATCAGACGGCGGCCTACTGGTTCGAGACGCTTGGCGTTCGCAATCACGTCGTAACGACGGACGCGACGCAAGTTCCTTTTCCAGAGGGCGTCGACGTTTCGACGTTCCAAGGTCGCTCGGTCTTTTGCGCGAAGACCCGCGTAATTCCGATCGAGTGCGTGGTCAGAGGTTATCTTTCCGGCTCCGGTTGGAAGGAGTATCAGAAGAGCGGCGAGGTCTGCGGCGTGAAGTTGCCTTCGGGACTAGTCGAGAGCGCGAAGTTGCCGGAACCGATCTTTACGCCTTCGACGAAGGAAGAGACGGGGCATGACCAGAATATTTCGTTCGAGGAGACGGCGTCGCGCGTCGGACTTGAAGTGGCGACGAAATTGCGGGACATGTCGCTCGACATTTTCAGTCGCGGTAGCGCCGCGGCGCTTGAGCGCGGCATAATCGTCGCGGACACGAAATTCGAGTTTGGCGTCGCCGAGGACGGCGAAATCATTCTTATCGACGAAGTCCTCACGCCGGACTCGTCCCGATTCTGGCCCGCCGACGCGTACCGTCCCGGCTCGGGTCAGCCTTCGTTCGACAAGCAGTTTGTTCGCGACTGGTTGTTGCAGTCCGGCTGGGATAGGAATTCGGAACCTCCGCAACTTCCGGAGGATATCGTATTAAAGACGCGCGCGAAGTATATCGAAGCGTTTGAGCGCATAACGGGTCGGAAATTGGCGTTCCAGTCGACGCTTTGATTTCCTAGCGGGGGTTGAGGAATGCAAGAGCTTGATGTTCTGACGTCTGCCGTCGCCGCGTTTGGCTCGATTTGGACGACCTTGGCGGCGACCGCAATTTTTGCGATCGTCGCGTTCGCTCTTTTCATGCTGACGCTTGCGATCCCGGCGTTTCGCGGGCGCGCCATTAAACGGAAGTGCGCCTGCGCGGCGTCTCGCGACGCGTTGCGTATCTTAGAAGAGCGCGAGCGCGCGAAGCGCGACGCCATGTTGTACAGCGCTGAAACGGTCGACGTCGAACGATTGCCAATGGCGTCCTCTGAATTGGCGGACTACGCGCGCAGGGAGCGCCGATGACGTCGCCGAGCGCGCCTCGCGGCGCTAGCTGGCGCAAACGACTCTCGCGCGCGACGCCATACGCGCTTTACGTTGCGACCTGGGGATCGACTTTGGCGGTCGGAACCCTGTTCTACGGCGAAGGCTCCATTTGGCGCGGCTTAACCTTTGCCGCGCCCTTAATGATTATTTTAACGTTGCACGAGCTTGGTCATTATCTTCAGCTTCGTCGTTATGGTCTCAGAACGTCGCCTCCTATTTTCCTTCCGGCGCCGTTGCCTCCGCTTGGCACGTTCGGCGCGATTATTCGCATTTCGGAGCGTATACCGGATCGCCGCGCGCTATTCGACGTCGGGGTTTCAGGACCGTTGTCGGGTCTAGCGGCGACGCTCGTTTTTCTTGTCGTCGGTCTCTTCTTTTCCCACGCGGTTCCCGAAGCGCCGCCGATTCCCGAGGGGGGCGCTCTTCTTTTCGGCGAGCCGTTGATTGTGAAATGGTTTGCGCGCGTTATTTTGGGCTATCGGGAAGGTTGGACGCTCTTAATGCATCCGACGGCGGTTGCCGCGTGGGCGGGTTTGTTTTTGACGACGCTGAATCTTTTTCCTGTCGGGCAACTTGACGGCGGGCACGTTTTTTACGCGCTATTGCGCGGTCGCGCGGTTTATGCCGCGCGGGCGGCGTACGCGGTCGCAGTCGTCGCGGTCGTCGTCTTTCAAGCGTGGCGTTGGACGCTCTTTTTAGTTTTAGTCGCCTTTTTACGCCTTCGTCATCCCGCGACGCGCAACGACGCCATGCCGCTTGGCGTCGTCCGTACGGTAATCGGCTGGTGCGCGCTTGCGTTTCTTATCGTGGGCTTTACGCCGAATCCGATCGAATACGTCGAGCGCGAGGACGCGGGCTCGAGCGTCGAAACGTCGATATTTAACCCTCCTCCGCGCGTTCCGGCGTCGCCGCGCTTGCCTTTTAACGTCGGCGACGTATAATAGCGGGCGTCGGCGCGCGGCGTCGACGACGTTCATTCAGACATACTCGAGCGAAAGGAGCAGCGATGAAGAAGAAGTCGGATATTTCCCTAGGACATCGTCATGCGTGGACGGACACGCAAGGCCACTCGCATCGAGTCGTTTTCGACGACCACGTTGTTGAAAAGCCGCGCGCGACCTGGCTCGCGTTGAGCGTCGTTACCGCAATCGCGCTTCTCATTGGCGTCGTCGTGCTCGTTACGAATCAAACGCACGAAGATCGTCCGTATGTCGGAGCGCCGAACGCGTCCCCTGATTTTCAGGTTGCGCATGAGATCGCGCGTCAGGGCGATTACGCCGCCTCCGCGATCGCGTCGGGCTGGAACGACGAGTTCTTTCTCGCAGATAAGACGGGCGTCTCGCTCTTCGACGCGTCGGGCGCAAAGCTCGACTTTTGGCCGAACGCGTCTGAAGAAGAGCCGACGGCAATGACATTTGTCGCGGACGAGAAGAGCGTTGCGAACGGACTGCTCTTCGTGGCGTACGGCGATAAAGTCATGTCGATGCAGTTTTCGCTCGAACAGCTGGTTCCAGCGTCGGACCCGAATTCAGAGACGGCGGTCGCGTTTTCCCAAGAATCGTCGGAGGAGAGCAACGCCGTAACGCGGACGGCGCAACGCGGCGCGCTCAGCGAGTTGGAGACCGTCTTAGTCGCGCCTGGCGCTAACGTTCGCGGACTCGCGTGTTCCGCCGAACGACTCTTCGTCGCCGATTATCAGTCGCAGCGCGTTCGGCGCTATTCTCTCAAAAAGATTATGACAGCGCCCGCCGACGAGAAAAACGTTTTGCCCGACTGCGAGCTCGGCTCGCCGGACGAACAACTTAGCTATCCCGGCGTTAAGCCGACTTTTGAAAGGAATTTCTGCATAAGCTATCTTGCGGAAACAAATTCTCTCTACGTCGTTAGCTCGGGTCTTTTCCGAATCGACGCGTTCGACGCCGGGACTGGCGTATGGCGACCCGAACAATCTTGGAACGCGCCTCCCGGTCTTCCGCACACGTTTAGCGGCGCGGCGAATCCGATCGCCTTGGCGGTCTCGACGAATTGGATAGCGACGGCGGAGACGGG
>CADCOO010000062.1 GCA_902803085.1 uncultured Planctomycetota bacterium | reverse complement strand
TTCACGGCGTCGACGCGTCTGTACGTCGGAACCGTGCGGTCGCTCCTGCGCGTCTCGCTGCTCGTTCTCGTTCTCTACGGCGGGCTGCTCTATCTGACCGCCGACTACTTCAAAAGAACGCCGACGGGATTCATTCCGACGCAAGATAAAGGAATCCTGCGCGGCGCCGTGCAACTGCCCGACTCCGCCTCTCTCTTCCGAACTCGCGAAATGATGCGCAAGGTATATCGCATGGCGCTCGAGACCGAAGGAGTCGCGTACGTGAGCGGTATAGAAGGACGCAGTAATCTCGTCGACTCCTCGGCGTCGAACGGCGGCAGTTTTAACTTCATTCTCGACTCCTTTGAAGAGCGCGCCAAAACAGGGCGCACCGACGTCGTGATTCAAAAGGAACTCCTCGAGAAATTCTCGACCCTTACCGAAGGAAAAGCGTTCGTTTTCCGCGCGCCTCCCGTCGACGGAGTCGGACTCGGCGGCTTTAAGTTACAACTTCAAGATAGGAGCGGATCGGACGATCTTTCGAATCTTCAGGAAATCGGCGAGGCGATCGCGCTCGAAGCCGAAGCCATGCCGGAAGTCTATTCGCTCCAGAACGCGTTCCGAGGCGCCGTGCCGCAGGTCTATCTCGACATAGATCGCAAGAAAGTCAAGTCGATGAACGTCTCGATCGACGACGTCTTCGACACGCTCAACGTCTATCTCGGCGGCGACTACATTAACGATATTAACTTCCTCGCGCGCGCCTTCCAGGTTAAGGCGCAAGCCGACTGGACCGGTCGTTCGAAGGCGGAGGACGTTTACAGTCTCTACGTGCGAAACGGCAAGGGGGAAATGACGCCCCTCGGCTCGCTCCTCACCGCTCGCGAAGCGACGGGACCGCTCGCCGTTAAACGGTTTAATATGTTCCCCTCGTCCGCGATTAGCGGCCAGACGAGCCCCGGCTATAGCTCCGGCGAAGCAATACGCGCTATGGAGCGTCTCCTCGACGAAAAGCTTCCGCCGACGATGGGCTACGAATGGACGGAGCTGGCGCTCCTCGAAAAACGCGCGGGCAATACGGCGCTGTACGTCTTTGCGTTCGCGGTAACGCTTGTCTTTTTACTACTGGCGGCGCTCTACGAAAGCTGGTCGCTCCCCCTTTCGATCGTGCTCGTCGTGCCGATGAGTCTCCTCTGCTCGTTAGTCGGCGTGAATCTCGCGAAATCGGATATGAACGTCTTTACGCAAGTCGGGTTCTTTGTGCTCATTGGTCTGGCGTGCAAAAACGCGATTCTCATCGTCGAGTTCGCCAAAGACCTCCAGAATAAAGAGGGGCTCTCCGCGCGCGAGGCGACGCTCGAAGCGTGCCGTCTGCGACTGCGCCCGATTATTATGACGTCCCTCGCGTTCATTCTCGGCGTGGCGCCCCTTATGTACGGAAAAGGAGCGGGACATGAAATGCGATTCGCCATTGGCGTCGCCGTTTTCGCCGGCATGATCGGAGTCACGCTCTTTGGAATCTTTCTTACGCCCGTCTTTTATTACTGTATTCGTCGCCTCTCCCCTCGCGCAAAGAAAAAAGATCGCGTATAATAGAACGATCGCGAACGCGCGGTCGCGTTCGGGTTGAAAAACGTTGAACAAAGGAGGAACGCTATGGACGCGTCCGCAATTTTTAAAATTAGCTACGGGCTATTCGTAGTAACGGCGCGCGACGCGCAATTTGACAACGGTTGCATCGGCAACGTATGCGTTCAGGTTGCGTCGTCGCCAACCCGAGTCGCGCTTGCGCTCAATAAACTCAATAAGACGTGTTGGATGGTCAAAAATTCGGGGTCGTTCAATATCTCGATTTTATCGGAAGACGCGCCTTTCTCAATTTTTCAGCGTTTCGGCTTCCAAAGCGGGGCGGACGTCGATAAATTCGCCGATTTCCCCAAACCTCGCGCGGACAACGGCGTCGTCTACGTCGCGGAGCACACAAACGCGCTTCTCTCGTGCAAGGTCGTCGAATCGCATGATCTTGGCTCGCACCTTCTTTTCGTCGCCGAACTCGAAGACGCCAAGACGCTCTCAAACGCCAATTCCATGACGTACGACTACTATCATAAGAACGTCAAGCCGAAGCCAACCGCCGCGAAAACCAAGGGATGGCGTTGTAAAATTTGCGGCTACGTCTACGAAGGCGAGGAGCTGCCCCCCGATTTCATTTGTCCAACCTGCAAGCATGGCGCAGAAGATTTCGAAAAGATTCAATAACGCGCCCTTAGAACACGGAAGTTTTGCAAGAGCTGCGCGCTCAACACATCGTCATAAGGATTAATCGCTCGTGTCCGACGTCTTAACCTCAGCGCAAGCGCGCCTGCAAGAAGATCTGCGAGGACTCGTCAAAGGGGACGCGCAATGCGACGACGTCGTCTTGCAACTCTATTCCTTCGACGGCGGTCCGCTTGAAGAACGACCTGCCGCCGTCGTGTGGCCGCGGTCGGCGCAAGACGTCGCCGCCGTTATGACCTACGCGCGCGAAAAAGGACTGTCCGTCCACCCGCGCGGCGCCGGCACGAGCGGAGGCGCCGCCGCTATCGGTTCGGGAATCATCCTCGATTTCACGCGCCATATGCGTCGCGTTCTCCA
>CADCOO010000061.1 GCA_902803085.1 uncultured Planctomycetota bacterium | reverse complement strand
GGATGGGTGCCCGAGCGGTTTAAGGGACCGGTCTTGAAAACCGGCGACGGTTTGCGCTGTCCGCGGGTTCGAATCCCGCCTCATCCGTTTAACGTTTACTGCTACCGCGCTGAAAGATGCGGTTTTATTTTGCGGTCGTTAGTTCACTGGAAGAACGTTATGTGTAATCGAGTGCATTCAGCGTTGAGTTTTCGCAGGTATTGTCTTTGTGCCATTCTTTGCGCGTCTTCCTTTTTTGGCCTCTTTATTGATTCGGCGTTCTCCCAACGTCCCAGGCAGGCAATGCGCGCAGCGCTAGAGTTGCCGGGCGCCGTCGTCGGCGCTTTGCGCGAACCAGGCGCGGCTGCTTCAAATAATCGTGCTTTTATCGAGGAAGGGGCTTATTTCTCGCCGTTGGTTGCGGCCCCGTCCGAACACAAGCTAACCGAGAGATATGACGTTGGAATTAGGAACGTCTCTTGGCGTTCGCGCGACGCGAAGAGTTACAGCGCGCTAATTTTTCACCCCGCGTCGCGTCCCATAGGAGACGTTAAGTTTTCCGTCGTTATTTTTTCGCACGGTTTGGGATCGTCGGCCGAGAGTTTTTCCTATTTGGCCAGGGCGTGGGCAGAACGCGGTAGCGTCGTTGTCATGTTGCGTCATCCGGGTAGCGACGAGTCTGTCTGGCGTGGAAAGCTTCGCCCTATGGCGGAACTGAAGGACGCGTATCATAGAAGTTGGTCGGCGAGAGATCGCGCGCGCGCGATTATTGCGGCGCTCGATCTTGTAACCTCTTGGCATAATGAGGGAACTGGATTGGGGGCGGATATAGACGTGTCGCGAATAGCGACGTCTGGTTCTGATCTTGGCGCGCTCGCCGCTTTGTTGGTTGCGGGTCAACTTCCCCCTGACAATGGTCCGTCGTTGAAGGATCCTCGCGTATCTGCCGTTCTTGCGATATCTCCTCCAGTCTTTTGTACGAGCGAACAGGGCGCAATCGTCTATTCTCAGATAACGGTTCCCCTCATGGTCGTAACGGGAACAAACGACGATGGGATCGTAGGGACAACGAAGGCGTATCAGCGTCGCATTCCGTACGACAGCGTAAGAATAGACGACCGTTATCTTGTCGTTCTTCAAGGGGCGGATCATCGTGTTTACGGAGGTCTTCGCCTTTCGTCGCAACGCCAGGCGTCAGACGAACCCTATCATGAAACGATCGGCATAGAGTCGTCAGACTTTTTCTCCGCTTATTTACGCGACGACCTTTTTCGCTTGGAGTCTCTCCGCGCGTACGGGTATTTGGTCCCCTTCGCAAACGCGGTTGTCGAACGCAGTCTTGGCGCGCGGAGTAGAGCGCCACAGTTTACTGCGAGCATAGAGGATTGCGCTGTGGAGTAGTCCGTCCAGATTGCTCGAGCGTCCTTTGTTTATCCGAGTCGAGATTGTGAGCGAACAATCTTGACTCTTTTTTTGTCGTTTTGACCGACGCTATCCGTCATGCGGCGTTTTCTGAATTCTTTCTTTTAGGGGACGCTTTCTGGAAATATTGCGCTTGATTGAAATCAATTATTTCTATAAACTGCGGCGTCTGCTTTGACGTCGAGGTTGCGACGTCTTGCGCGGAAAATGAACTCGGCGCGTCAAACTCTCCGATTGGAACATGGAGGCGTAGTCAGAGCCGTTTGGTCGTCGAGTAGGAACGCCGTTCACGATCGCCTGCTAGTATAGAGTATGTCGTTGCGAAATGATTTCGCCGAAGCGACGCGTCTAACGACGCGCGAAACGCGGCGTCTTTGCCTGTCATGTTTGGCAAAGACGCGACGCGTCTCTTGCATTGTTGCGTCGACAGGGATACTAGCTCTCGTCTTCCTATGCCTATCTGGCGTTTTATTCGGGCAAACGCTCCCTCTTGATTCTGGCGCAGGCTATTCTGGCGCGTTTTCAAACGACGGTTTTTCTTCCAATCAGTCGCCCTTGTTGACGGGGCGTCTTTCAGGGGACGGCGCGCTTCCGGTTGAACCGGAATCGGAGTCGTCGGTCGTGGTCTTTTCAACGACGCCCACGTTAGACAATCCTCTTGGTATTCCACCAGAGAATCTTGAACTTGCCCAGAAGTATGAAACGAATAATCTCGGAAGCTCGAAAATATACCGACCTTTAGTTAGTCTGTCGTCGTCTCCAACGTCGATTTCAGCGCAATATGGCTGGAAAGGCGAGGACGACGAATATGGCGAAGTGTACGTATTATACGGTGATTGTCGCATTTCTCAGGACGATGGATCTGCAACGGGTCCGATCGGAGTCGTCTGGATAGCGCGCGACGTCGATTTTGGAAACGACGTTATTGGAACGCGCGTTTGGGCGTATCTGTGCGAGACGGACTCCATTCCCACGACGTTTAATTTGAACGGCGTGTGCGCGAGCGCAAAAACAAACGGCAAGGCGTGGATTGGAGAGTTTCGCTCCTTAAACGACGTCGATTTGCACATCGCGTTTCCGGGCGAAGGACAGTTGCGTCCCGACGAAACGTATTCGCGCGCATACTCTTTGCTCCGCGAGGACGTCACGCCCCCGCAAACCAATTTGCTTGGTTCTAGCGCGACTAGCGTCGACTCTTTTCAGCGTTCTACGTCCGTTCCAGCACAACCGACCGTTCCGCAGGCTCAAACAAACGAAGGCGTTTTGGGATGGAACGATCCCGGCACGGGCGAAGTCGTACAGATTCCCGAGACGTCGCAGGTCGACGATTATTTCAAGCAAATTCAAAGTTCTGATTTTTCATCTCGCCTTAGGGTGCAGATTTTTTCTCGGTACGATAACGACGTTAAAATTTCGCAACGTTCCAACGTCGGCGAATCTATTGAAGGGGATGGAAAAAACGTTTCCTTTATATCGAACGGTTTCACGATCGTTGTTCAGGGTATTGCGCCGGAGAACGATCTTCCAATCGGCGACGTTATAGAGCTTTCCGCCGATCAGGCGACGATCTGGTGGACGGGCGCGTCTCCTAGCGACCTTCACGTGGCCAAAACGTTCGACGATTTCGACTTTGAACTCTTTTTGGACGGTAACGTCGTCTTTCGCGAGGGGAACCGCGTTGTCTACGCCGATCGAATGTATTACGACGTAAAGAATCGCGTCGGCGTTATTGAAGACGCGGAATTATACGCCGACGTGCCTGGCGTGAAAGACGCTTATTTCCGAATGGGCGCGACGAAAATAACGCAAAGCGGACCAAATGCAATCCAAGCGACCAACGCATGGATTACCACGAGTTCAATGGGACGACCGACTTATCGTCTCCAGGCAAACAGCATTGTCGCCGAAAAGCGTTCTTTACCGCTCTACGACGCGGCGACCGGACGACAACTTATCAACACTGAAACGGGCGCGTTTCTCACATCCGACAAACAATACGTCGTCGCCGAAAACAATTTCGTAACGCTGGGGAATATGCCCGTATTGTACTGGCCCTGGATGGCGATGGATATCCGCGACCGGTCGCTTTATCTCCGTCGCTTGAAATTCGGACACGACGGCGTATTGGGAACGCAAATTCTTTCGACGTGGAATCCGTATCAACTTTTCGGTATGACAGACTCGCGTCCCTCTGGAACCGATTGGGATATTAATCTTGATTACCTTTCGAAACGAGGTTTCGGTCACGGCACGACTTTCGTGTACAATCGCGATACGATATGCAAATGGGACACGCGAGCCGTTGGAATGATGAATTATTACGGGATCTACGATAAGGGCAAGGACAATTTAGGCAAGGGTCGTCGCGCTTTACCCTTCGAGAAGAAGTATCGTTATCGCGGTTTGTGGAAGCATCGTCAAGAGCTCGACAATATAGATTGTGGACTCGGGCTTTTCCAGAATTGTTGCATTCGCGACAGTTGGACGCTTACGGGGCAATTTGGCATATCGAGCGATCGAAATTATCTGGCGCAGTATTTTGAGGACGAGTGGTATTCTTCCTCGAATCCAATAACGAGTCTTGAGCTAAAAAGGACGGTTAACAACCGTTCGCTTTCAGTCATGGCGAGCGCTCGAACGGACAAATTTTACACGCAAACGAGTTGGCTTCCTCGTTTCGACCACTATTGGCTTGGGCAATCTTTGGGGCAGTCGAACCTTGCTTGGTATGAACACACGAAAATAGGTTTCGCGCAATTTCGCACGGCTCAAAGTCCTTACGCAGCGGACGACGCGGCTCTCTTCCGCTATCTCGATTGGGAACTAAAGCCGAATTCTGCGTCGAACAATCCGCTCGTTGATGGAACGACGACGCTTGGTAAAGACAGCCTCGTTTTTTCGACGCGTCATGAACTCGATTTGCCGTTCCAACTTGGTCCTATTAAGACAACTCCCTACGCATTGGGTGAATACGGTTTTTGGGGCCATGGGGTCGAGAGTAAGAACGTTAGTCGTTTGTACGGTCGAATCGGCTTGAGACTGAACCTTCCCATTTGGAAAGTGGATTCCGAGGTCGAGAGTCAGACATGGTATCTCAACGGTTTGGCTCATAAAATGAATCTCACTGTCGACGGTTCCTATTCCGATGCCAATAAGAACTATAATAAGCTTGTTCTCTTCGATCAAGTCGATGATTGGCAAGTAGAGGATTTTCGTCGTCGCTACTCGGTAACGACGTTTGCCGGTAAAGGGGCGGGGTATTCCGACGCGATACCTCTTCGTTTTGACGAGAGATATTATGCGATACGTCAAGGCGAATTTGGAGGATCAGTCTCGTCGCCCAGTACCGAGCTAGTCGATGATTTACGGCTTATCAGGCTTGGTTGGAGTAACCGTTGGCAAACGAAACGCGGACCCGTAGGCGCCGAACGCGTCGTCGATTGGATTACTTTTAACGTCGGTATGAATCTTTATCCAAAGAAGGCCGACAATTTCGGTAAAGTTCCGGGATTATTGGATTACGACGCTAGTTGGCAACTTGGCGATCGTTTTGCGATTATATCCTCGGGATTGTACGACTTCTGGGGTTCCGGGCAAAAAATAACGCGTTTCGGCGTGCAACGTCGCCGCCCAGGCTTAAGCGCGTGTTACTTGGGCGTTGACCGATTAAACGGACCGATTGATTCGACCTATCTCAATTTCGACTTTACCTATCGCACTTCAGAACGTTGGGGTCTTGGCTTTAGCAATTCCTACGATTTAAGCGAAGGTTTTAATATTGGTCAGAAGCTTTCGATAAGTCGAATTGGCGAGTCCTTTGTGTTTACGCTTGGCGCTAGTCGCAACGAGAGCAAGGATAACTGGGGCGTTAGCCTTTCCGTCGAGCCTGTGTTCATGTTTGACAAAGACAGGCGTCAAGAGGGCTTGTTAGGTCTTGGTAATATGTAAACGCTCTTGTTTTGACGAACGGTTCGTTTTTAAACGTCTTTTCATAGGTAAGCGCATATGCAATACAGACAGATTGGCGGAACTGAGATCGTAGCGTCGACGATAGCAATGGGGACTTGGGCGCTAGGCGGTTGGATGTGGGGCGGATGCGACGACTCCGAGGCAGAACGCGCCATTTATGCGGCTCTTGACGCGGGCGTTACGCTCGTCGACACGGCGCCGATTTACGGGTTTGGCCGCTCAGAAGAGACTGTAGGTCGCGCGCTACGCAATAGACGTCGCGATTCCGTCGTTCTCGCGTCCAAGTGCGGTCTCTACTGGTCGACTGAGCCGTTGCCGCCCGGGAATGGCGAATGGCATTGCTATGCCGACGACGCCGGGCGTACGGAGTCTCTCGAGAAATATGTTGTTTATCGCTGGTTGCGCGCCGACGTTGTGCGTCGCGGAGTCGAGGATAGCTTGCGAAGACTTCGAACCGACTATATCGACGTCATGCAAGTTCATCACGTTTCCGATCGCACGACTCCGATATCGGAGACGATGGGCGTACTCGAAGATCTACGGCGCGAGGGTAAAATTCGTGCGATAGGAATCTCTAACGCGAACGTGGATCAGTTCGACGAGTACTTTCGGCATGGGGTCGTCGACGTCTTGCAGGAACGCTTTTCTATGTTAGATCGTTCTGTCGAGAAGAATGGTTTGCTAGCTAAGTGTTGCGAGCGAGGCGCTTCCTTCTTCGCGTATTCGCCTCTTGAAAACGGTTTGTTGACTGGGCGCGTGGATCCAAAGCGAGAGTTTAAACGCGGCGATCTCCGACTTCATAAGCCGAAGTTTTCGAGCGAGAATATCGCGAGGGTTAACGACGCGTTGAGCGCGCTAAGCGAGATTGCAAAACGTTATGATTTGACGGTCGGTCAATTGGCTGTCGCATGGGTAGCGTCGCGATACGACAAAGCGTTTGCGTTATGCGGCGCTCGCAATCCGGCTCAGGCTCTAGAGAATTCAATTGGTAGCGACGTGCTTTTGACGTCTGAAGAGTTTGACGAGATTGACGCCATTCTCGACGAGTTCGAACTATTGAACAGACATTTTTAACGAAATCTGCCGTATTCTCTTGATTTGTGGTGCGATTTAGATAGCATAGGGAGCGCTAGAGCGTTGTCCTGGGAGTTTGGCTTGTCGCAGCCCTTCCAGAACGAAGTTTTCTTTTAGTCCAGGAGAAAAACACATGGAAAGACGAGACGTAATTACAGGGTTTTTGGGCGCGTTCGTCGGCGCGGGCGCGATGTATTCGGACGTCGTTGTCGCCAATCCGAGCGGTCCTGTTTCTTTCGCAAAATTACGGAAAGAGGAACGCGACGAGAGTCTAGAACAATTTCGTCCCGTTCTAGATTTTCTGGCTGAGGCGCGCCAAGCGCAGCAATTTAGGGAACTCGAAGTTCAGACTGAAACGGTCAAGAAAATCGTCGACTTTGGGTTGAGCGCGCTGAGTCATCGTAACGCGCAGCCGTGGTTTATCTCCGTTGTTAGCGACGCCGAGCTTCTTAAAGTGATCGACGCGAAATCGGATCTTGATTCCAGCAAGCGTCTTTCCTTTGGCGGCGCTCCCGTCGCCGTTATCGTGAGCGCGACGCCCGACGATACCGATTATCAACACTACGCAATCGGTTGTCTCGTTGAACGCATGACCATAGCGGCGTATACCTTGGGACTTGGTTGTAAAACGGTGATAGCCGGTCTCAAAGGCGCTAACGAAGAACCTCTACGCGGTAAGTTACGTATTCCGGAAGGATATGACGCGTACGTTGCGTTACTGCTCGGTTATGAAGAGACTCCAAGCGTCGACGGCGTTAGCGGCGCGACTTCGCGCGAGGCAGATCCAGAGAAAGTTGCTTATATCTGATAGCTATGTTTACCAGACGGACGACGTGAACCAACGTGCGTTTGCTAAACTCTTTTCAAGAGTAGGGAATCAGAATTATAGGAGAATGTTATGAATAGACGAGACGCTTTAGCCGGTTTGGCGTTGGGGACCTGCGGTTTAGCAGCGGTCGGCGCGCGAAAAGCTTGCGCCAATCTCATTTCTTCGGGCGCCGACGGCGTCCAGGGCCAAGCAGACGACGTTGTTCAGAAGTTGATAGACGTTCGTCAAGCTCAGCGTTTTACTGACGCTCCCGTGCCCGACGCCGACGTTCAACGCATCGTAACCGCCGGATTGAACGCGCCAAGCGCGCTCAATCTTCAACCGTGGTTTTTTACAGTGGTAACGGATCGCGAACTGCTTTTGGATATCGATAAGACGGCTAAGGTTGATCCTAAGGGACGGCTTTCTGTTGGCGGTTCGCCGCTCGTTATCTTTGTAAGCGTCAACGATTCGGACTATGGAAAGTACGACTCCGGCGCCGCGGCGGACAGAATGAACGTCGTCGCCAACTTACTAGGATACGGCTGCAAGACGGTGGCGACTGCCGCCAAAGCGGCGAACGACGAGAAGTACCGCGAACGATTGCATATTCCGGAAGGTTATCAGATTTTCGCCGCGTTGCTAATCGGAAAGGAGATTGAACCGTCGGTCGACGGCGTTAGCGGAGCGACGTCACGCGAACCTCGCGAAAAGAAGATCTTCTTTGTGAAGTGATCCAGTCGACGAATCTTTTGTATTGAAAACGCGCGACCAACGACGACAATTCGTTAGTCGCGCGTCTTTTTTATGGAACGCTAACCTGCTACCCGGCGATCTTCATGCGGCGTTGAGGTTGGAAGTTCGAGCGTCGCGCGCGGCGATTTAGATCTTCGATAATCATTTCCGCTACGGCGACGGCGCGCGCTGCGCGTTCGCCGGGAACAGTAGACGGCGTCTTATACAGGATAGCGGACGCGAAGTCTTGCATTTCAAGTTCGAGCGCGTCGAACGGTTCGTGAACGAGTTCCTCTGTCGCGTATTCTTCTTTCATAAAAGTTGCGACGCGATCGCTCATGTCCGCAAACGAGACTCGCGAAGGAGCGAATTCGCCGTTGAGAATGTTTGACGTTGGAGAGACAAGCGTTGCGGAGCGAGAGGCGAAATCAATTTTGACCGTTTGTCTTGGCGTTTGGATCGTCATTTTACGTTCGGCGCATTGTTCGATTCGCGAGGCTTTAAGGCGCGCAATTGAGCCGTTGGCGAACTCGAGGGTCGCAAAAGACGCGTCTTCGTAACCGCCAAGTTGGGAGTAACCGAATGCTGAAACGCGTTCGAGTTCCGACGGAATCAACGAAAGGACGAGTTCGAGGTCGTGAATCATGAGATCGAGCGTCGCGCCGACGTCTGTCGAACGGAACGTGTAGCCGCTTGTGCGCGTCGCTTCGACGACTATGGGTTCGACGCCTGTTCGCGCGTCTTCGAGCCGATTAAGAGCTTCTCGCCATGCAGGATTGTATTGCTCAACGTGTCCGACTTGCATGACTAGACCGCGTTCTTTTGCGAGCGTGGCGAGTTCCAGCGCCGTTTTTCCCGAGGTTGTCGCCGGCTTTTCCACGAGCAGATGCTTGTTTGCTTGTAAAACTTGCCGACCAACGTTTGCGTGTAACACAGACGGCGTCGCGACGACGACGGCGTCAACTAACGGCGTTAGCTCTTCGAGCGTTTCGAAGTCTCTAACGTTGCAGGCTTGCGCGACTCTACGTCGATTCTCCTGCGAAACGTCGACGATTCCAACGAGTTCTACGTTAGGATTGTTTTTCGCTTTGTTGGCATGAAATCCGCCGAGTCGTCCGGCTCCTACGATTCCAATTCGTACTTTTTTCATTTTGCTCGTCCCTGTGCATTCGCCGCATTTGATACTTTTCGCGCGTACATTGACGCATTTTACGTGGCGCGTAGCGCGTTTCTAAGGGCATTCTAACGAAAAAACGCGCCGCCAAGAATGTCAAATGAAAGTTATCTTCTCGATTGGCGCGATTTTTTACAAATTCGTTTGGTTTTATCGCCAGTCGACTTGATTGAGCAAATATCGAACGGCGTTTGCGTTCTGTTGATGACCCGTTTTGGTTGCTTTGAAACGACCGATCCAGTCGACGGGCGCGAGCGCGAAGTCGCCGATCATATCGAGGAGTTTATGACGCGCGCATTCGTTGTCAAATCGCAACGGATTGTCGATCGGCGCGCCATTGTCAAAGACGAGCGCGTCTTTTTCCGTTACGCGACGGCATATTCCGAGTTTCCGCAACTCATTGGCCTCGGAGAGCGTGAGAAAAGTTCGGCAAGGCGCTATTTCGCGCGCGAAATCCCGCGGCGAACGCGAGAAAACAAATGAGGCCGACTGGTTCGGTATCGCGCCGGGAACGTCGTAAACCAGGTTGTATTCGTAATAAGTTTCGCCTTCTTCGTCCGGGGCGATTTCGATTTGTGCGCCGGGCGCGCCGCCTAGACCGGGTATCGAACCGGGCGCAACGACTTGTAGCGTTACTTTTGCGCATTCCTGTTCCACTGTTCCCGCATCTAATAGCGCATTTAGGAAGACGACGCTTGACCCGTCTAGTCCTGGCGCTTCGGGCGCAGTAACGACGACGTTGCAGTTGTCTACGCGCGCAGCGCGCAATGCGGCTAGCACGTGCTCTACCATATCAACTTGCGCGCCGTCAGCGACGAGGCTTGTTTGGCGCGGCTTTTCAATACGATATTCAACTCTTGCCGGGATCGGCTGTGAACTGGGCAAGTCGGCGCGAAAAAAGCGTATGCCCGAGTTGCTTTCAGCCGGTCTGAAAGAATAGACGACGTCTTGGCTTGACCAGAAGCCAAACCCTGCGACGTCTACTTGTTGAGCTAGCGTTCGTTGATTGCGTTTGGAGTCGACGCGTACGACTTTGGGCTCTTGAATAGTCAATTTCCTCTCCAAAACGATGGCGGGCGATCTGAAGCAGATCTTCGCCAGTAGCAAGTATTGTTTCTATGGACGTTCATAAAAAAAACCGTCGATACGAAATCGACGGTTTAGAGCGCTTGGCGTCGATAAATTATCAACTGCGTTAGCAAGTTAAATGGAGCGTCCCGACGTTTTCGCGCGCATTTGGGGAATAAACGCGCGCGTCGAAAGGATGGTTGGGACGCGAGCGCGTTTATCGACGTTGCGGCGCAGCGGTTGCGGGGCGTTGCGCGCTAGCATTGGGCGCTAGCGTCGTTTGGGGCGCGTTCACCGTAGCGTTAGCGCCGGCGGCATTGAGCGCTTGACTGCCTAAATTGGAGAGAGGCGAAGCGTCCCCCTGTTGCTTGGGCGTTCCGACCGCTGCGGCGAGAACTTGTTTGACTTGTTCCGTAATGTCGCATTCCGGCCGATTCCAAACGATCGTGTTGTTGTCCGCTTCCTGTAGCGCGACGACTTCCTCGGGAACGTTCGCATTTTCAGCGGGCGTAACCTTAATTTTGGTGTGAACGATGAGGATTCCGTTATTTACCGCGACAGTTTTGACGGCGGCTTGAACGTCCTTGTATGCTTTGAATAGATACTGGGTGCGTTGAACGATGAGCTTTTCCTGTGCGTCTTGCGCTTTGAACTGAACGTCGGTCAGATTCTTGCGAATCAAGTTCATTTGCTCGTTATATTCGTCTGAGCCGGCTTTGAACTCCTGTTGTAGTTTGCTGAGTTTGTCCTGCGCTTCTTGCTGAGCCTTGGCGACCTCAACGTCAAGCGCTTGCATTTGTTTGCCGAGTTCCTGGATATTATCGGCGATGATTGGGTGATTTGACACGACGGCGCGCAGATCGATAACGCCGACTAGCAAAGCTTTGGGCGCCGGTTTTGCGCCGGCTGCAGGCTGTTGCGCCTGAGCGCCGCAAACGAAAATGCAAGTCAAAAGGCCGACAAGCGCCGGAATAAACAAACGAACGCGTTTCATTGAATTCTCCTTAAAACGTCGCGATTGAGACGTTATTACGCTGGTATTTTCGCAGTCGCGACGTATGACGACGCGGCAAAAGTTTTTTCCAAAAACGATTGCAGGCAGACGAAACGCCCGCCTGTTTGAGAACGCGTTTTCTGCGTTAACGCATACTCGATTCCTGATACTGACGTTTTTTTGAAACCGTGTAAAGATCGATTTCGAGAAAATTTTTTCAGTCGCCAAAATTCCTCGCTCCGTCTCTGACGTTTGGCTTTTAGTTGCGTTTCGATTATAATGACGCTGATCTAGCTTTTACGTAGCTTGTGAAACCATTGATCTATTGGAGCGATTGCATGAAACAATACGTGAATAAAGGGTTTTATTTAACGCAACGCCTTTCTATTTTGACGGCGGCGTTCGTTCTTTGCGTCTATTCGTTCAGTTTCGCTAAGGAAGCTCCTCCTTGTTCGGATAATCCCGGACGACTGCCGACTTTTTTTGACGGCGACGTCGTTGCGCCCGATCTAGGGTGTTTCTGGTCGTTCGACTCGGACGAAGATAATTTTCGACGTTTCATCGACGTCGT
This sequence comes from uncultured Planctomycetota bacterium, assembly GCA_902803085.1. Classification (GTDB taxonomy): domain Bacteria; phylum Planctomycetota; class Planctomycetia; order Pirellulales; family Thermoguttaceae; genus RUG369. The sequence continues at coordinate 8,476 of CADCOO010000061.1, read as the reverse complement.
AGCGCCGACGAACGCCTTTGACGCGCTCACGCTCACTACGCGCGGACTCGATACGATCATTGACAATACGACGGCGACGGAGAAGGTCAAAGGGGCCGTTGAGTACGCTAGGGACGAATATGGCGTCGGCGCGCTTCTTGACATAGACGTCAGGATTGCGCGATATGATTTTGAAAAGGAGCGGCCCGAGCTTTCCCAAGAGCGGCTTTATTTTCAAGAGTTGGGGTTCGACTCAGGAAAAGATTTACAATTTCATTTCCATGCGCCCGTTCTTTCCGACCACTATACAGGCAATCGCCCCTATTACGTTCGCGGCGCGCGTTTCGTTCGCGCATGGCGATATCGCGTCGATTCCAATGGTTCCGTAATTGGCGACACAATTCGCGACGCCTCTGGTCTCGTTCGTTATCAGAACAACCAATTCGACGTAGAAAAACGGCCTGTTGGCGAAGTCGACGCGCGAACGACGGACGTCTTTGACGTCGCGTTTCCGGGCGCCGCTCTCGCCGCCGACGAGCGCGCAACCGTCGCCGTTGCGTTCAGGTATTCCTATCCTGATCTCTTTGCCGACGAGACGTTGGCGTTGGAGAAGAGTTTGTACGAAAGTTTTCGCGATACCCCTGCGCTAGGCGTCGCTAAAGACGAATGGGGGTTCCCGCCTTCTTTTGAACGCGTCGACGCGCTGAACGATTTCTGGTATTCTGAGCGAATGCGAGAAGCGTACGGCAAACGGTATTCGAACCGCGACCTTATCGAAGATTTGTTCCTCGCGTGTCGCGGACGTGTCGGCGAGGCGCGCGCGCGCATAGAAGCTCTTGACCGCTACCGGAAATTGTGCGCGGATCGCACTGTGGAATACGAGATCCAAAACTACCAATTAACCAAAGAATTTTGGGGCGAGAACGCTTTCGTCGGCGTTCACTGCACGTGGTATCCATGGCCCAATATGCTCGAAATGCGTAAAAACGGTCTTATGTGGTGGCAAGCGCCTCGCGATTTTGCCCAGACGGACGAGTATGTTCCTTTCTCTATACGGAATTCTCTTGCTAAGGGAACAGGGTCGCTCTGGATTAATATGTACTACGCTCGTCAACCAAGTCTTTATATCTGGGAACATTGGACGGCGGCGGCGTCCGGAGGGCGCGTTCATCTCCATTCGATCTATCCCCGCGACGCCAGCTCGCCCACTAATCCGAGGGATTCAAAGTTATTGCCTGTTGTTGAAGACGCAGGCGTTGCCAAGATTCGCGAGAAAATCCGCATTTTGAACTTCATTTCCAACTCCCAGCTTGACTCGCCCGTTGCGGTCGTTTTTAGTCGGTTTGGCGCCGCGAATCCTCTTCGAGAAGAGTACCAGAAGGTGGGAACCGATCTCTGCGATCGTTTGGCGGTTCATGGTTATCCGGCGGACCTGATTCCAATCGACGAGATTTTTTCTGAACGACCCGACGGGACGAAAAAATGGAGCCTCGTGAACGGATTTCTTCAGTACGGCGCTCAGCCCTATCGCGTCGTTATTCTCTATGGGGAGAGCGACGCTGAATCTGACGCCTACGACGCCTTTAAAAAAGTCGCGATCTCCGTTGGTTCGGAGCTTAAAACGAGAATAATCACCTTGAGTCCTACGGCTTCGGACGCAGAAAAGAACGATTTGATTCAAAGAGTCGTAGCTGATCTGAGGACTTCAGGCGTCGCTACTCAGACGCCTTGGGTTCACGACGAGTTTAGCTTTGGGCCAGCAGAAGAAACCTCGACGCGACCACCGAGATCTTCGAGGTCGCGATACCTTGACGGAACCATTTTGTGGATTGCCGCTCAGGAGAGCCCGTTTGGCGATCCCATTGTTTTGGAGAACGAGGTCGTACCGCTTAACAACCACAAGACGACGTCTCCAATTTCCGCCGTTGCGAACGGAGTCTTTGCCGTGAAGTTCGACGAGCAAGGGGAGCTGGTTGCGTTTGCCGCGTCCGATTTCAGGAGCGTTAAAATTCAAGATTGCGAAATAACTCTTTCCGACTCGGATATTGGGAGCGCGCCGATTGACGTTGCTCTCTGGCGCGATTCCAGCGGCAAATGGCGAGGCGTTTTTCAACGTAGCGTGAACGACGCTCCGGAATCGCTCTGGCGATTTACTGAACGTTGGAATTATCTTAAAGCGACGCCGAGATAAGTATGGCGTTCTTCTCGAGACCAGAAATGAAAAACGCTTCGCGTCGCAATTCCGCGGCGCGGAGCGTTTCTTTCAAGTATGCAAAAAACGGGACGAAAGCGAACGCCGGATTAAGCGGCTTTCAAAATCAAACTCCAGTCGAGCAAGACGCCCAAGACGGCATGTTGACTCCATCCTGCAAGAATTGAGCGCGTGCGAATAGCGAGGAACCCCCAAAAGACGCCGCCTGCAATACAACCTAAGGTCTCCGACTCTGGATGGCCGTAATGTAGCATGGTCGAGGCGAGAACCTGAACGCAAATTGCCGTCGGCGCGCCCGCTGTGTCGAGCAAACCATGTTGAATAAAGCCGCGAAACATGAATTCCCAGGCTAGATAGTACAGAAGGACGTACATAATCGAGTGAGCGAGTAACGCGCCATACGAAAGACCTGCGAGCGGATTGAAAGGATAAACGTCGTAGAACGCCGCGTCGGCGCCGCTAAGCCAGCCAAGGACGGCAAAAACAGGTATAAAAAACAGCGCGCATAAGCACGTGCGTTTACCGTTTCCCAGTGAAAGGCCATAGTCCGAGAGGTTTTCGCGAAAAACAAACTTGACGATGCACGCTGGCGCAAGTCCCATGAGTAAGAACGCCGACCAAAGTTTGCGCGCGTTCCAAATAAAGTCGACGACGTTAGACGAGCGCGGGGGGGCAGATTTAAGAAAATTTACCTGGAATTGTGCGTTATCTTCTTCGAACGCCGACGACTCGGTCTGCGTTTGAACGGCTAAAATGCGCGGCGCGGGCGATATGTACTTCCAAATTGTCAGCGCGAAAACGGCGTAGAGGATAATAACCGTCGGTTTAAAGCCTCGAGCTCCAAACATGAGGCGCAAAAAAAGGAATGCGGAACGAGGAGGAGAGGGTTCAGAAAAGACGTCGGCGTGATTGGGCGATTCCTGAACTTGATTGTGTTCGTGCTTTTGCATGAGCGCTTAAAAGGGAAAGGTAAAGGTTGAAATGAGACGCCGTAGTACTTACATGTCGTTTCTATTGTTTGAAACATAGGGCGTTCGTAACGTCGACGCCCCCGCCAGCGGAATATTAGTTAGCCCACTTTCCACACTTGACGCAATATTCCTTCTTACTACCAAAGCCGCAATTATTGCAGAGGCGAGCGGGATAGGACGTATTGCCGACCCATTTTCCACATTTAACGCAATAGTCTTTTTTCGTACTAAAGCCGCAATTTGAACACAGCCCGGCGGGCGAATAGTTGTTCGAAGCCCATTTTCCGCATTTGACACAATACTCTTGCTTCGAGCCAAACCCGCAGTTAACGCAGAGTTTGCCGTAATATCGTGGCGCCTTGGCATGAATAGGGGACGCCGCCAAAAGGAACAGGACGCATATGAGACACAGCGCTTTTTTGATCATTGCTAATCTCCGTAGATCTATTTCCGACTCGCCTCTTGGCGCAAGACCAAGCGGACGCGGAAAAGCTTAATCTTCGTTTCATGGTTGAGACGATTGCCGAACCCTTCAATACATATTATACCCGACGTTGTGGATTAAATAATCCGCTTACCGATGTTTTTATTTTTTTTCAGAGCCTCCCTTCCTCTAAGCGCTATCTTTCGACCTTTGTTGCATTCGACCGCGCCGTAGGGTACAATCGTCGAGAAGTTCGACGCGATCTTGATTGCTTACGAAGAAAAAGATTGTTTTGCCCGACTATGCAAGAAGGACGTCAATACCGTTGAACTATCATGCTCGCCTGGAATACTTAGAATAAGGATCGCTTAATGTCTTCAATTCGAGACAGAGTTGACGTTGTTTTTGGTAGCGCACGGCAGTTTTCATCTTGTCGGCGCAGTTTTTTTATGATAATCCTTTTGTTTTCGTTTTTTGGTTTGCGACAGTCGTTTGTTGAAGAAGCTTCTGGTGACGACAATGATTTTGTCGCAGCGCGCGTCGCGTCCGATTCCCAAAACGAAGGATACGAAGCGTGCAAGGCGCTTGACGGCGATCTGTCGACGTTTTGGCATTCAGAGTTTTCAAACGCGCCTTTTGAAGATTCGCCGATTCCGATACGTTGCTGGTATGCCTGCGGGTGCGTCGATCAACATCCCAAGCGACTACGATCGCGAAGATATGAGGCAGGGCGCCCATTTGAGCTTCGCGTCGACCTTGGCGACGTGTATTCTGTGAGCGGCGTTCGCTATTTTCCGCGCAATGACGGAGTCGAAAATGGTCGCGTTGGACGCTACGAAGTTTATGCTTTGGAACGCTTGCCGGAACAAGTCGTCGACGATTCAATTTCCGCAGAAATAGCCGCGCCGACTTTTGACTCAGACGGCGTGTGGAATGCAGAATACGGCGAACCGACCGTCTCAGGTTCTTTTAAAGGCGACCTTGAGGAAGCGACGAATGGCGCGGTCGTCCATTTTGCCAAACCGGTAAGAGCGCGCTATATCGTTTTTCGCGCGATGAGCGAGCTCGGTAACCGACCCTTTTCCGCCGTTGCTGAACTAGAACCTCTTGTCGACGGCGTTCGTTTTCTCGCGACGCGTTCGAATCGCGGCGTTGCGCGCAAGACGACCCTTGAGGACGCGCTTGTTTGGGCGAGCGATCTTACGGGCGCGAATGCGGACGAATTAAGAGATTCGCCCTATTTCCGCGATTTGGTTGATCAATACAATCGTCTGGTCGACGAACTTGGTCGACCAGAATATTATGAAGCGATAGAATCGCAACTACCAACCGAGCAGAGCGGTATTCTCACGACGGATCGCGATCCGACCGACGTTCTTTTACGTCGCGTGGTCGCGCTCTGGACGAACCTGCGCGAACTAGACTCAGTCGAGTCTAGTTCAAATGAGTCGAAAGAGTTGAAGTCTGAACGCGCGCTATTTCAAAAGTTGGTTAGCGTCTGCGAGGAAACTACGCCCGAAGATTACGCCGCACGTTTCAAAACGTACCTTGTTTTAGCCGTGACGCGTCGCGTGCTGATGGCGCAGCGGGAGGAACTCAATTTTGACCGTCTCCTCTTCGTAAAACGATATCGATCGAGTTACAGTCATTTGTGCGACCAATTTTACGGTCGTTCCGCAATGCCAGGAGGCGGTCTCTATACGCTTGATCGCTTGTTCGGCGACTCGTGCGAGAAGACAGATCTGATTGAGCGTTTGCTTGGTTTGCTAGACGGCGGGCAAGGCGTTAAATGGGAGTCGACTCTATGGTCGCAATTGTATTCGCCCGTTGCCAACGATTTGCTTGAGAATTCGGTCGTGGGCGGCGAATCGAGACTTGCGGGAAGCGCTCTGAAAAACGGCGCGTTTATTGCGCCGGAGCTCTCCTTTGACGGGAAGAAGATCGCCTTTGCATGGTGCGAGTGCGTTGGATCGCCCGAGCACGTTCAAACGCTTGATTTGTCGCGCGGACACACGCAACAAGGACGATGTTATCACATCTTTACCTGCGACGTCGACGGTTCAAATCTTCGGCAAATTACAGATGGAACGTGGAATGATTTCGATCCGTGTTTTCTGCCGAACGGACGAATGGCGTTTATTTCCGAACGACGTGGAGGCTATCTCCGTTGTGGACGCGACTGCCCTAATTACACGCTCTTTGATATGAATCTCGACGGATCAAAGATGCGTCCTCTTAGTATGCATGAAACAAACGAGTGGGCGCCGAGCGTTTCCAACGACGGGCTCATTCTCTGGACGCGTTGGGATTACATCGACCGTTTTGGCTGTATTGCGCACGGAGCGTGGACGACGACGCCTGACGGACGCAACCCTCGCGCTATTTGCGGGAATTATGCGCCGAGACATCAACGGCCAGACGCCGTTTTCGATATTCGGGCCATTCCCGACTCGAACAAATATATCGCTACCGCCGGTCCGCACCATGGGCAATCGTTTGGCTCGATTATTGAAATTGATCCGAACGCGCCCGACGATCCGATTAGCCCTATTACGCGCATGACTCCAGACGTCGGATTTCCGGAGAGTCAGAACGGCGCTCAGGTTTGGGGAACGCCTTGGGCGCTAGCTGAAGACCTCTTTCTTGCCGTCGCCGATTATTCGATCGGAGTCGGTCAGGGGCGAGAAGGGGGCGCGTATCTGCCCGGCGATTATGGAATCTATCTTGTCGACGCTTTTGGTAATCGTGAATTGATCTATCGTGATCCAGAAATTGGCGCGTCGACCCCGATTCCACTCGTTTCGCGCGTAGCGCCTCCAATTGTTCCAAGCTTAATCGACGAATCGGAAATCGTCGGTCAATCGTATGTAACGCCTCCCGATTTCGACGCGCCTCGTCCTCAGGCGGTAGTCGCCATACAGAACGTAAACGTCGCGGATCGTCCGCGTCCTAACGACGCCAAAATAGCGGCGATTCGCGTAGTTCAAGTCTTCTGTATGTCGGTTCCGTCCGGATCTCCCCCTTATGAAATTGGCGTTCGAGAGGCGTCGGCTACTGATTCCGTTAAGTTGGCGCGTCGGGTTTGGGGCGTCGCGCCCGTGGAGGAAGACGGTAGCGCCTCGTTCTACGTCCCAGCCGATTGTGAACTCTATTTCCAAACGCTCGACGAAGACGGGCTCGTACTTCAGTCAATGCGGAGCGGAGTCGCGTTGCGTCCGAACGAGCGATTGGCGTGCGTCGGGTGCCACGAGTCGCGTGAAACGGCGTCGGCGCAACCGACGGGCGGCTCGGATTCTATTCCGCTAGCGTTTCGGCGTGAACCTTCGAAGCTCCAATCGGAAGGAGTTGGAACTGAGCCCGTGAATTTTCCAGAGTTAGTTCAACCGATTCTCGATCTGCACTGCGTCGAATGTCATGCGAAGGACGAGTCCGTAGCGGCTGACGCGCCTGATCTGTCGAGAACGCCGTCTCACGGATATTACGCGTCTTACTGGAATCTTGTTACTCGAGGCTTCGGGTTTACGGATTACGGCGATTCGTTGCGAACTATTCCCGAAAAATTCGGCGCGCGCGGCTCAAAGCTTCTGCCTCTCGTTAAAGATCATTATGGGGTCTCGCTTTCCGAAGCCGAGTTGAAACGGATCGCGCTGTGGCTCGACACAACCTCGAATTTTTATGGCGTTTACGAGAAAGATGGATGTGAAAAAGAGTTTCGCGGCGAGCGCGCCGTTCCAACGTTGGAGTAGAAAGGTTTGTGAGGGGTAACGATGAAGCGTCTTCTTTTACTGTCACTTATTTCTCTACTACTTTGTTTAGAAGCAGAGAGCGCTGAAACGATAGTCCATTATTTTGGTCAGACCGACTCCGACGTCGTCAGTTCGACTCCCTACGGTTCTAACGACGCCGTAGGCCGCTACGTTCAAGCCGACGACGCTAAAATCTACTATGAGGTCTATGGCGAAGGAGCCCCCATTCTTGTTCTTCACGGCGGCGGCGTTGGTTGTTCGTACGAGATGGGCCGGTTCATCGATCTTCTTTCTGAAAAATATATGGTCGTCGTGCCTTCAACTCGAGGACAAGGCAAATCTGAAATCGGAACGGCTCCGATAACCTATGAACAGAAAGCAAACGATATGATGGCGGTTGTGAACGCGACGACGCAAAGACCGCTGGTCATTCTTGGGTTTTCAGACGGCGCTTACACTGCGTATAAAATTGCTTCAACCTATCCCGAGCGCGTTAAGAAAATCGTCGCGATTGGGGCGGGGGAAAATATCCCAGGGTTGCGAAAGATTCCCCAGTCCTCTTTGGAAGATTTTGCGCGTATCGATCCGCGTTTCGTTAGGGAAAAGCTTGCTTTGTGTCCAGAGCCGGAAAAATTGCAGGACTTTCTTGATCGCTATTTTGAGTTCTTCAATAACGAACGGATTAGCAAAGAACTTTTTGGCAGCCTCCAATGTCCGGTTCTTTTCATAGCCGGTGAACTTGACCAGAACGCTCCGCTCGATACTGTCATTAACGCGTATAAAATGACTCCATGCGCTCAGCTGGCGATTATTGCGAACGCGCCCCATCAGGCGTTCATAACGAACTTCGACGCCGTTTGGGACAACATTGCGCCGTTTCTTGAACAGGATAAATAATGATGAGCGTGTGCTCGAAGATCGCTGAGCTCGTTGCGTCAGATTGAAAGGTCGCTTCATGCCGATGCGAAAGATGAAAAATTTTTTCAGAAACGGTATTGACGCTCCAAAGAAACGTGCTAGAATGTTCGAACCGTCGGCGCGATACAGCGACGACGTTAGATATTTGACAATCAGGTAAAGTAAGAATCATATACAGTGTGAGAAACCGTTGGAGACGCTGAGAAGGGTCTCCAACCTTTGAAGC
>CADCOO010000060.1 GCA_902803085.1 uncultured Planctomycetota bacterium | reverse complement strand
AGCGACGCGGCGCTGGCGAGTTCGCCCGCTTTGAAATAGCTCTGGACGGGATTGTTGCGACCCTCTTGCTTGGTCTTTGCGGCAAGCTCTTCGAAGGAAAGACCGTTCTCGGTATTCCAGACCGCCGCTTGCAACGCGTTCTGATCAACTTCTTCGTCGCCGAGCATGGAGCAGAGGACTTGCGTCGTCTTATTGTCGGTATAGAAATCGATCGGGACGATCGTGTAGTTTACCGTGGAGCGCGGCTCTTTTTTGCCGTGCTCAAGGCATACGGTGCGGACTTGCTCTTTGTGGGATTTGTTCGGGGCAATAGAGAACATTCCGCCGCCGCCGCGACCTCCGCGACCGCCCATCATTCCGCCACGACCGCCCATTCCGCCGCCGATCGACTGATTGCCGCCGCCCATGCCGCTATTACGACCGCCGCCCATGCCCATCATTCCGCCGCGTCCGCCTTCTTCGCCGAACATACCGCCGCCCATCATTCCGCCGGGACCGCCGCCCATCATTCCGCCCATACCGCCCATCATTCCGCCCATGCCGCGTCCGCCTCCGCGACCAAAGCCGCCAGGCTGCGCGAGAATCGGAACGCCGGCGAATGCGGTCGGCATATCGACGACGATCTCTTTATCGGTCTTATTGGTAACGGTGAGACTGCTATGGAGCGAATTTTTCGGCGTTAGTTTGACTTCGACGAGCCCTTCGTCGATCGCCTGGAAGAGTTCGATCGCTTGAGATTCGTCGGCTTTCTTCGCGTCTTCCGCCGCGTTCGCGCGAACGCAAGCCGTCGGCGCTACGATCGCCAACGCCAATAGTAACTGGATCATTCCCGATTTCATATGATTCCTCCGGATTGAGTTCGCGTGAACTCCACGACGGACGTTGTAAAATGTGTTCTTCGTTTCGCACGGCGCGTTAGTCGCGTCAACCGACAAAACGCGCCTAGCCTTTATCATAATTAGTCGCGAGCAAAACGTCCAGAAATAATCAAGAGAAAAGTCGCCTTTTTCCCAAATTTTCCCAAATTTCTGTCGTTTGCTCCTATTATGCCAGTTAAACGGAGCGCCGCGTTACTTCTCGTCGATCGGCTTGCCCGTCGCCGCTTCCAACGCGAGCGCCAGATAGCTTTTCGTCTCGGACGCGCGCAGATCGAGGGATTCGGCAAGCTCAAGTAAGACCTTTTTCGCCGCGTCGAATTCCAGTCGGGGCGCCGTCGTCTCAAGTTCCGTAAAGACGCCGATTCCTTCCAGAACGTCGAGCGTCAGTTCGAATTCGCGGCTCGAGTAGCTCAGACTCGCGCGGCGCCGCGTCTTAACGACTCGCGCGGCGGGCGCGAATCCAAGACGTTCGAAGAAGGTCGTCCATTCGCGTTGCGCGTCGTCGACGGAGCCGGTTGCGTTCGCGAGAGGTAGTTCGAGCTCTTCGCGCGTTTTCGTCTGAGCGTCGAGGCGCGGCCCTTTAAAGGTTGCCGCAAGGTAATCGTCGCGTCGGCGTATTCGTAGAGACTTACCCTGATCGGGAAAGCCTAGCGCGTCGTTTCTGAAGAACAAGTCGTCTTCTCGTTTCGGCGCGCCGAATACAACGCCGAGGCGTTCGCGCGCGATTTGCTCGTATTCCGCAAGATTCGGAACGCGGAACTTCATTTCGATTTCGAGGAGCGGTTCGGTCATGACGCGTTATGCGAGCACGGAGAACTGTTCGTTGACGCGCAGATCGCCGCAGTTCAGATAGCGAATATCGCGAATGCCGAACTTCATCATCGCCAGGCGCGTGAGTCCGACGCCGAACGCGAAACCGCTGTATTCCTTTGGATCGATTCCCGCATGACGGAGGACTTCGGGGTGAATGAGTCCGCAGGGAATGAGTTCGATCCAGCCGTCGCCGCAGGTCGGGCATCCCTTGCCTCCGCAGATGAGGCAGTTCAAGTCGAGCTCAAACCCCGGCTCGACGAATGGGAAGTATCCGGGTCGGAGACGGACTTTAACGTCGCGTTTGAAGACCTGACTAAGGATCGTCTTCATGACGGCGATGAGATTGGCGACGGAAATATTCTTATCGACGACGAGTCCTTCGCACTGATAGAAGGTGTTTTCGTGACTGGGGTCGATCGACTCGTATCTGAAGCATCGTCCTGGGAAGATGGCGCGAATCGGGGCGCCGAACCGCAGTAGCGTGCGGACTTGGTTCGCGGAGGTGTGCGTTCGGAGAATGAGCTGGTTTTTGAGCCAGAACGTGTCTTGCATGTCGCGCGCCGGGTGGTCGTGCGGAATATTGAGCGCTTCGAAGCAGAAGTATTCCGATTCAATCTCCGGTCCGTAGACGACGGAGAAGCCCATGCCCTGGAAGATATCTTCAAGTTCCATTTGCGCGAGCGTAATCGGATGGAGCGCGCCGAGGCGGCGACCTTTTCCGGGCGCGGTGAGATCGAGTTCGTTCGACTTGCGGCGCGGCGCGCTCGCCTGGAGTCGCTCCTGCATTTCGACGAGTTTCGCCGTCGCAAAGGTCTTCAGCTCGTTAAGTTTTTGCCCGAATCCCTTCTTTTCCTCGACCGACATTTTACTGAAGTCGGCGTTCTTCGCGAGCGTCGTAATCGAGCCCTTGCGACCGAGAAAGTCAATTCGAATCTTTTCCAGCGCGTCCAAAGACGTCGCCGAACTCAACGCTTGAAGCAATAGTTCCTTGATCTTTTCCACAATAAAACGTCCTTTCGTCGAACCCGCGCTAGCGCGGCGTAAACAATGTCTCTGCGCGTCGTCAAAACAGCGCGCTTCCATTATACCGCGCTTTAGAAGTAGCGCGACGCCCCCCCGTAGAGAATTTCGCTCACACTGCTTTAGCGAACGGCGTTTTTAGCGTTCTCGAGGAGATCGTCGAGGGATTGCGCTTGCGTTAGCGCGTAGACGCGCAGGTTAATGAGCTCTTCGAGGTCGCGAATTTTATTGAGCGCGTTGCGCAGCGAAACGGGACAGGAACCAAAGCGCTCTTTAATGATCGAACGCAACGTAGATCGCTGGGAATTGAGCATATTGTTTCTTTCCTTTTCAATCCCCCATTGCTCAGCGCGCGGGGCGACGACTTCGTACAAAAGATCTCTTCCCATTTTTTCCTCCAGATTGATTGAGCTAAATAATTCGGCGACGATTTCCCTGGCGTTGGGAACACGCAATTTTTTGACAGACGCAGAGAAAAAGAAGATAAGTTCTATAGCGCGTCTTTTCTCTCGCTCCGTCCATTTGTCTGGTAGGAGGCTTAACGGTTGTAGCGCCGTTTTCCCATAGCCTTCAAACTCCGACGCCTTGCTACGCGTCATGACGTCGTACATGACTTTTAGGAACGGATTCTTTGGCAACCTACCCTGGCGACGGAGACTCGTCATATTAATGAATTCAGGCGCGAAGGGTAGCTCGTACTTTTTGAGTTCGTACGGCAGTGGGAAACACTTTTGCCAGTCGATCTTCTCAAGCTTCTCGTTGGGCCCCGTGTAGACGATAACGGGGATCGGTTGCGTAATCGTGGTTTTAGAGTCCGTTTTGAGAGCTTCGCGCAGGCAATATTCCGCGAGGTAGACGAGCGTCTGAGCGATGGTCGCGCGATTGCGTTTGGGCGAGCTTTGACTCTTGTGCTCAAGGATGATCGTCAATTTGAGGACGGTCGAACCGTCGCGATATGGAATCGAATAGACGACGTCGGCGACGCGTTTCCTTAACTCCTCATTAAAGAACTCGCAGTTCTCGACTTGCAACTTGCGAAAATCTAACTTTTCAATCAGATAAGGAAAATACTCCTCAACCCAAGCGATTGCGAGATCTTCCTGATCCATGAATTCGTGAAACATCGCGTCGTCCGTTGGCAACGGTGGGATACTTGCGATTTCTAGGTCTTTGACGACGTCTGATTTTGTCCCGTCGCCAAGGGAGTCTTCCGTTTTCGAGTCGTTGCGGGACAGACGCGTTTCGGCGTCTTGCGGTTCCCTTTGTTTCGCCATTTGCCCGTCTCCTGAAGTAAGGGGCTTGCGCGCGACGCGCGCTTTTCTCAACGGAATCTATTATAGTCAACCGACCAAGAAAGGCAAACGGCGATTGAGGCTTTTATCGACGTCGATTCGCTAATCGAGGAGCCTTTTTATTCCCCTTCGCGCGAATGAGAGGCGTCGACGTCGACGTAAGCGAGATATTCGCGTTCCTTCGCGTGCATGACGGGGGCGTCCTCCATCGCGTGGTCGTCGTAGCCGACGAGATGAAGCGCGCCGTGGGTTACGTAGAGCAACAGTTCGTCTTCCGGCGGCCAATGGTAGTCCTTTGCGAGATCGGCGGCGACGTCGGAGCAGACGACGATATTGCCCTCGAAGATTCCGCGTTTTTTATCGTCTTCCATAGGGAACGCGAGGACGTCGGTCGGGTAGTCGTGTCCTAGGAACTGCACGTTCATTTCATGCATGGGCTCCGCTTCGACGACCGCGATCTCGAGCGTTACTTTTTTATATCCGGCGTCGGCAAAGATCTTGGTAACGACGCGTTTCATGCGTTCAAAATCGATCTTCAGCAGAGTCTGTTCGTCGACCAGTTCAATTTGAAATTTCGTTTCCATGTGGAGTTGTCTTTACATTGGACCGGCGTCCTTACGCCGAATAGTGGAGTCGCTTTCCATTCTTGACTCGAGTTTGACAATCTTGCTCTCTTCCGGACGCGGCTCTTTCGAATCCTGATCGTCGTCGTACTTGACGCGCGAATGACGACTGGCGAGCAAAGATTTCACCAGGCTCTGCTGAATCGTCTGGATTTCGCCAAAGGTCAGTCCGGAATCGCGGAACTGCCCGTCTTCAATGCGCGCTTCCGTAATTTTGCGGACAAGGCTCTCGACGCGTCGCGGCGACCAGTCCGTAAGGGATCGGCTTGCGCTTTCCGTCGCGTCCGCGAGCATAAGGATACCGGCTTCTTTCGTTTGAGGAATCGGTCCCGGGTATCGGAACGGGGACTCGTCGAGCTTGGCGTCGGGGTCGTTCTCCTTAGCGGCTTTGAGCGCCTTGGCGTAGAAGAAACCGACAAGCATCGTGCCGTGATGCTGCTCAATGAGATCGATAATTTGCTGCGGCAGATTGTATCGTCGTCCTAAGTCGACGCCGTCTTTAACGTGTGCGACGATAACGAGCGAACTCATTCGCGGCTCGAGTTCGTCGTGGATATTGTGTCCATTCTGATTCTCGGTGAAATAATCCGGATTGAGCATCTTGCCGACGTCGTGGAAGAACGCGCCTACTTTCGCGAGGTATGCGCGCGCGCCAATAGCTTCGGCGGCGGCTTCAGCGAGCGTGGACGTTTGAATGGAGTGACTGTAGGTCGCCGGGGCGCGCCGATTGAGCTCGAGCATGAGCGGGTGCGAGGGATTGGCGTACTCGAGGAGTTGCATCGGCGTAACGATGTGGAAGTATACCTCCGCGAATGGGAAGAGACACGTCGTGAGCACGCCGGCGCCGAGCGCCCAGAATCCGCGATAGAGCGCGACGAGGACAATCCTTTTGGCGTCGCTTGGGAATAAGTCAAAATCGTCGACGGGTCGCATTGCGTCGTTCGATAAGAAACCGGCGAGACATGCGAGTAGGAAGACGAAGATTCCCGTCAGCAACGCGTGCGTAACGAGTTGTAACCTGGTGTGAATTGTTCTCGAGAGGAAAGCGACGAAGAGGGAAGCGCCGCAGAAGACGATAAAGACCTCGAACCCCGCGCCGTTTGAAATCGTCAACGCAAAGGACATAATGACGCCGACCGAGAGCGCGAGGGACCATGAGAGCGCAAAGGTTGTTAATTCGACGAACATTAACAGTGGTACGATTTCCGTCAACGCGCCTTGATCAGGCCAGGCGATCTGTAGAATTCTGCCGATAGCGTAGAAGAGGGCAAAGAATCCCAGATAGTACGCGGTTTCTTTAAGAGAGAGCGCTCGCACGTTGATCGCTTCGTTCGTGGAGCGCAGCGTGGTAAAGACGTAGGCGCTGCAGAGGAGGAGGGAGAGCAACGCGAACATAGCAAACCAGCGCGAGAATCGTTCCATGGCGCCGCGCGCCGTTTTGAGATAGATTTCACGCTCCGTCTTGAGCCAGTTGTACTTGTTAGCGTCGACCACGCTATTAGCTTCAACGATCGATTCGCCGTAATCGAAGTCTTTGTAGTAATCCTTGACCTCGAGTTCCGCTTGCCATTCGGACATATTCGATAGGAACCCCACTTCCGTGAGCGTGTCCGGCGGTTGGAAGGCGACGCGCCGCGCGAGCATGTCGGCGATTTGAACGTCTTGCGCAAAGACCCTGTTGATTTCAGCGCGCACGGCGGCGCCGGATCCGAAGGCGACGGTCGACGCGGCGACGATTTCCACGCGCAGTCGTTCGTCGATTTCTTTAATGAGTCTCCTACCGTTCTCAATAGCCTGTTGACGATTTCCCGGCTTAAAGGCGCGGGCCGGGACGAGTTCTTTAACGACGTTGCGTTCGGGAGTCGCTTGGAATAATTTAATCATTCCGTGCAGGACGATTCGTTCTTCCGCGCGCGAGGCGTCGACTCTTCTGGCGCGCTGTTCCTTGCCGGAGGAGGACGGCGAGAAGGAAGATATTCCTTCCTTTTCAAACTTAACGAAGACCTTGTCGAGAGAGGCGGCGTAATTAACGAGTTCGACGTCCTCTTCGAAATACTCTTGCGCTTTGCGCAGCGCCGCCTCCTCTTCCGCGTCGGACAGATTTTCCGGCAGATACCGGCGCAGAATATTTCGCAGTTTCGGCTGGCCCGCTAGATTCGAGGCGCTGACGAGCGCCGACATTTCCTGACGCAGAAGATTTTTATACTCGACAATTTTCGCCGGATCGTGCTCGTAATAACGTAGCGCGGCGTTGCGCGCCACTTCGCGATCCGCGTTCGTACGCTCCATATCGAGACCGGAAAAATCGAGAACGCTCGTGATATTGCGATCGGGACTCGAATAGAGCTTAAAGCGCAACGGCTGGTTCCACGCGCCGGAGACGATCGAGATAACGAACGCGAGCGCGACCATGAGCAGGAGCTTGCGCCCCCCCTCGTTTTCCGAGAGGAACTGCTTGCACTTTTTCGTGAGCCCGTTGTAATCGACTCGCGACGCGACGCGCTGCGCGCGCGTGCGAATTTTATCAGACGACCCCATCGACGACCGCTCCTTCCTCTTCAGATTGCGACGCGCTAGCCGTCCGTTCGTTCGGCTCGGCGCCTTGCGCGTATTCCGTCGTTCCAAAATTCCTCTCGTAAGAGTCGACTATCTTGCGCACCAGCGCGTGACGAACTACGTCGCCTCGACCGAGCGAGAGGAAGCCAATTTCAGTGATCTCGCGCAAGCGCGCGAACGCGTCGACCAGCCCGTTCGTCACCCTCGGCGACAGGTCCGACTGCGTCGCGTCTCCGCACACGACGACTCGAGAATTCATCCCCATGCGCGTAAGAAACATCTTCATTTGTGCGATCGTCGTATTTTGCGCCTCGTCGAGAATGATATACGCGTCGTTGAGCGTTCGACCGCGCATATACGCAAGGGGCGCTATTTCGACCCGAGAGTCCTCGATGAATTTGTGCAACATGTCCGCTTGAGTCATATCGACGAGCGAGTCGAAGAGCGGACGCAGATACGGATTGATCTTTTCCGCAAGGTCGCCCGGTAGAAATCCGAGGTTCTCGCCGGCTTCCACCGCCGGTCGAACGAGAATAATTCGTTTGACTTCGTTGAGTCGCAAGGCTTCGACGGCGCGCGCGGCGGCGAGATACGTCTTGCCAACGCCCGCGGGACCGGCGCAGAAGAGAATTTCGCGTTTGCGCAACTCGTCGCAATATTTCGCCTGTCCGGCGGTTTTGGGTCGAATCGCCTTGCCGCCGTAGACCTCGAAAGGACGGACGTGCGAGACGGCGAGTCCCAGCGCGACCTCGTCGAGCGCGCGTTGCACGTCGTCGTGCGACAACGGCGCGCCGTCGCGATCGCTCCAGCGTTGCAACTGCTCCAAGAGGTACGCTGCGCGTCGCGCGGCGACCGGATCTTCCGACCGCACGAGCAACTTGCCGCGCTCGGCGTCGACGACGACGCGCACGCCGAGCGTCTTGCGAATTTTACGCAGGTTCTCGTCGCTTGCGCCGAACGCGTTCTGTAGCGAGCGCGCGCTAACGACGACTACGGAAAGTTCTTCCATAAGGATCCTATGTTAAAAGGGGACCGAACGCGCGTTATGCAAAAGGCCACGCGTTCCCTAGCGCGTCGCGTTGCAACGCGGAAATTTCAGCGACGCCCTTGCGCGCGAGCGCGAGGAGTTCGGCGAGCTGGTCCGCGTCGAAGGTCGCGCCTTCGCCCGTTCCTTGAATTTCGACAAATCGTCCTTCTCGAGTCGCGACGACGTTCATATCGACGTCCGCGGCAGAATCTTCGCGATAGCACAAATCGAGCATGGGAACGGCGTCGACGATTCCGACGCTAGTCGCCGCGACGGCGTCGCGGAGCGGAAATCGCTCCGGATTCGGCAGTCGGTCGCGAATCGACTGAATCGCGTCGACGAGCGCGACGAATGCGCCGGAAATACTGATAGTTCGCGTGCCGCCGTCCGCCTGGAGGACGTCGCAGTCGAGGTAGATTGTGCGCGGTCCGAGCGCGTCGGGCTCGAAGACGGCGCGCGCCGCGCGTCCGATGAGACGCTGGATTTCAGTAGCGCGTCCGTCGGGTCGATCCTGTCGCGGCTTGCGCGTTTGCGCGCTACTTGGCAGCATGCGGTATTCCGCGGTAATCCAGCCCTTGGTCGAGTTCGGATCGCGCTTCATCCATTCCGGCACGTCTTCGACGACGCTTGCGGCGCATAGTACGATCGTATCGCCCGCGGAAGCGAGCACGCTTCCGGCGGCGTTGGTGAATTTTCGCACGAATTTAATCGGACGCGTCTCGTCGAGCGCGCGCCCGTCGACGCGAGTATAGGCGGTTGACATAACGATCGTTTGGGTTCGGGAGGTTAATATAAATTTTCGAGCGCGAGGTTCGTCCAGGACTCGTAGCGATTCGGATCCTGGCGAATTTCGTCGAGTACTTCGTCGACGGGCCGAAATCTCGCGTCGGTAATATCAGACTCGTTAGACCACATGACGGGCGCGTCGAGGGT
>CADCOO010000059.1 GCA_902803085.1 uncultured Planctomycetota bacterium | reverse complement strand
ACCGACAAGGCGACCCCGATCAATCTCACGAACCACACCTTCTGGAATCTCGGCGGCTATAAGTCCGGCACGATTCGCGACACGATCCTCACTCTCAACGCGCCGAAGTACCTGCCGACCGACGACACGCTGATTCCGACGGGCGAAGTCGCGTCCGTAACGGGCACGCCTCTCGATTTCACGACCGCGAAGGCGATCGGTAAGGAAATCGACGACGTTAAGGAGCCGCAATTCCACGGCGGTTACGACCACTGCTTCGTCCTCGCCGACAAGCCGGCGGGCGAAATGGGACTGTGCGCGATCGCGAAGGATCCGAAATCGGGCCGCGTTATGAAGATTGAGACGACGGAGCCCGCCGTCCAATTCTATTCCGGCAACTTCCTCGACGGCACGACCGGAGTCGACGGCTACAAGTACGAGAAACATTCGGCGTTCTGCCTCGAGACGCAGCACTATCCGGACTCCCCGAACCAGCCGTCCTTCCCGTCGACGATTCTCAAGCCTGGCGAGACGTACCGCCACACGACGGTTCACACGTTCAGCGTGGAGAAATAACGCGCTCTGACGACGCGCTTGCGCGCTTGACATGCTCACAAGGATTCGGATTCCGCGCGCGGAGTTCGAATCCTTTTTTGGCGTTTCACGCCCGCCGATTAAGAAAAATGGAAAAATCGCTTTTTCCCACTAGGAACGCCGCGCGCTTTTTGGTAGAATAACGCCGTTAGGTTCGTTCTAGCGCGCGAGGCGACGACGAGACGTTCGTCGCGTCGACGCGTTCCGAACGTCGAGTTCAATAGATTAAGGGAAACAACGAATATGCCATTATTTGAAATCGAAACGCCGGCCCACATCGTTATCGCATGGGCGGAAGACGAAGAGGGCGCCAAGACGGTTCTCAAAGAAAATTATCCCAGCGAAGAAGCGGTGCGCGTAACGAAGCGTCCGCGCGACGCCTGGGTCATATCGAAGGCGGCGCTCGGCATAACGGGCAAAGTCGAGGCGAGCGATCTTGCGCGCGAATGTCTTTCGAAAGCGTCGGGGGACAAGTTGCACGCGATTCGCGTCTATATGAAAGAGACGGGCGCCGACTTGGAAGCGGCGCGCAAAGTGATCGAGTCGAACATCGTATACGGCTGGTGATCCCTTGCGTATTTTATCGCCTAAAATCAAGCGCGTAGCGAACGGAACGTCGTCAAAGGACGTTGCGTTTGCGCGCGCTTTTTTGTTGCGCCCCCTTTTAACGCACGGCGTTAGGGCGTATAATTAAAGACGCTGGGTTTGTGGCGCGCCGGCGTGTCGATCGCGGCTTTTTCAGGTAAAAAACTTGACGAACGACGTCGAGCGTACCGATAATAACGGCGTATTGCGGCGACGCGGGTCGAGCGATCTTGCGGTTTCGAGATCGCGTAGGCGCGCGAGACGCTTAGCTTGATTGGATCGAGTTGGATAACGAAACCAGGAGCGCGCTTTTTGATGGGCGAACTACATGAAGAATGCGGCGTCGTCGCCATTTACCATTTGCCTTCTTCCGAACCTTCTCCGCTGTGTCCCCCGCAAGGACCGAACGAGGTCGCTCGGCTGACGCCGAGAATGCTGCTCGAAATTCAAAATCGCGGCCAACTGTCCTGCGGCATGACGTCGTACGATCCGCAACGCAGGCAGTTGCTCATGACGCACAAAGACGTGGGCGCGGTCTCCGAGGTCTTTCATCAGAACCATCGCGATCAGTACGCGAAGCTTATGGATCAGCTGAAAGGCTGCGCGGCGATAGGTCACGTTCGTTACGCGACGTGCGGCCGGGACGATCGGAACTACGCTCATCCCTTCGAGCGCCCTCATATCAAACGAAACAAATGGTTCAGCTTTGCCTTTAACGGTCAACTTGCGAATTACGAATCTCTGAAAGCGGATCTTCTTGCGATGGATCCCAACGCGTGGTTTGCGCGCGAATCCGATTCTGAAATCTTTATGCATTATCTGTGCATGGCGCTCAAAGATTCCGAGCGCGATCTCCTTAAGATTTGCCGAAAAATGACGCGTCCCCACGAAGACGTTACGCTCGACGGCGCGTATAGCGTCGTTTTTTTGAACGCGCTTGGCGAAATGTTCGTCGCGCGCGATCCTCACGGAATTAAGCCAATGTGTTTCGCGTTCGACGGCGCGCTCTTTGCGGCGGCGAGCGAAAGCGTCGCGCTCTTTAACCTGGGGTTTATGCCGGAGCAGATTAGAGACGTGCCCCCCGGTCACGTCGTTATCGTTACGCCGGACGGCAAGGTCGAACTTAAAGAGTTCGCGTCGTCGCCGCGGTCCGCGCACTGCTTTTTCGAATGGGTTTATTTCGCGAACGTTTCGAGCGTGCTCGACGGCAAGAGCGTTTATCTGGCGCGCAAGGGGCTGGGCGAGGAACTCGCACGACGCGAGACGGTCTCGATCGGCAAAGACGTTATTATCGTGCCCGTGCCGGATACGAGTAAAGCGGCTGCGGACGGCATGGCGTACGCGCTTGGCGTCCCGTGCCTGGAGGGCTTGATTCGCAATCGCTATAGCGGTCGTACGTTCATCGAAGGGGGCGAGTCGCGCAAACGGAAGGCGGAAACGAAATACACGCCTTTGCCTCAGGTGCTTGAAGGCAAGCGCGTCCTGCTCGTGGAAGATTCGATCGTTCGTTCGACGACGATGCGCGTTTTGATCGAACGTATTCGCACGGTCGGTCGCGCGAAAGAGGTGCACGTTCGCGTCGCGTGTCCGCCGATCGTCGCGCCGTGTTTCTACGGAATCGACATGTCGACGTATTCGGAGCTTTTTGCCACGAAGTTCATGCAGAAACATTACGGCTTTTACGACGGTAAGTGCGATTTAACGACGAAGTGGACGACGACGGAAGAAATCGAGCGCGAAATGGCAAAGGATCTGGGGTGCGACTCCTTGCGTTACCTTCCTCCGAAGTCGCTGTCGCGCGCGATTGGGATTCCGTCGATGTGCCTGTGCGAAGCGTGCGTGAATCACGAATACCCGACGGAATGGGGATGCAAACTTTCGGAGTTGGCGCGAGACAATTATCTTAAGGGCGTGTCCGGTCGAACTTACGAATGAGCGGCGTTAAACGAGGACGATAGAATGCGAGAGTTTCGAAAAGACAAACTTCACGTTAAAGTGTGCGCGGATCGCGCGGAACTTGGTCGAGTCGCGGGCGCGGACGCGGCGGACGCGATTAGAGCCGCGTTGCGCGCGGCGAGCGAAGCGCGCGTGATCTTTGCGGCGGCGCCGTCTCAGAACGAAACGCTCGCCGCGCTTGTCGCCGCGCCCAATCTCGATTGGTCCCGAGTCGTCGCGTTTCATATGGACGAGTACGTCGGTCTGCCGATTGGCTCGACGGCGCGCTTCTCCTATTATCTTAAGAAGCATTGCTTTGAGCTCGTTCCGTTAAAAGACGTTTACTATATCGACGAGGAGCGAAACGACGATTTACCGACGATCCTCGAGCGCTACGAGAATCTTTTGCAGGCGGCTCCTATCGACGTCGTCGTTATGGGAATCGGCGAAAATGGACACGTCGCATTTAACGACCCGCCTGTCGCCGATTTCAACGATCCAAAGCCGATAAAGGTCGTCGAGCTGGACGACGCATGTCGGACGCAACAGGTGCACGACGGGTGTTTTCCAAATTTTGAAGCGACGCCCGAACGCGCCGTTACCCTAACGGTTCCGACTTTGGCGTCGGTGAAACGGCAGATCTGCGCCGTGCCCGGCAAACTCAAGGCGGAAGCCGTGCGCAAGACGCTCCTGGATCCGATTTCGCATGCGTGTCCGGCGACGATTCTGCGCACGGTTCCGAACGCGACGCTCTATCTCGACGAGGAGAGTTTTTCATTGAGCGCCAACTTCGATTGGGAATGGATATAGTTAATCGCGTAGCGCGTCGCGCGGGAAACGTAGGTCGTTCTATACTTTTTAAAGTTCCTATTTTAACTCGTAAAAACGCGCACAGTTTTGGCTTTAACACGCTACTGTTGGCAAACGTAGGTTTTGCGGCGTTTTTTTTGCTAGCGTCGTATTTTTTCGACCAATCTCGGCGTTTCTCCCCTTTACAAAAATCGATTTTTGGGGCAGAATAACGTCCCTATCAAGCCTACGCTCAAAGCGCGCTTCAACCGCGACGCAGGGAGGCATGGACGTCTAGAACGGCGAGCCTTAATCGCTATTGCCGCCAACCGAGCGTGTTGGCGAACGGAACGCGCGCGTTTAGCGCGCTAGACAACAAGAAAGAACAATATGAGTAACGACATTTTGAACCAATCGGTTGCAAGTTCTATGACCTCGTACGAAAGATGCGTCGAAATCGCGCACAACTTATGGTGGAGTTGGCATCCGGACGTCGTCGAGATTTTCCAACTCGTCGATCCCGCACGATGGCGCGAGCTGGGACACAATCCCATCGCGTTGCTACGAGAATATACCCCGGAAGAATTCGAACAGCGCATCCTCGAACTCGCGATCCAAACGCGCATTAACGTCGCCTATCGTCACTTTAAAAAGTACGTTTCCGAGCGCACGCTTTGGGCGCGTCAGAACGCGGGCGTTTTGGGCTCTCGTCCGGTCGCGTACTTCTCGCTGGAATTCGGCATTCACGAATCGATGCCGATTTATTCGGGCGGTTTGGGCGTTCTCGCGGGCGACCACGTTAAGAGTTGTAGCGGGATGGGGGTTCCGCTCGTCGCGATAGGTCTTTTCTACGATAAAGGCTACTTCAAGCAACTGATCGACGCGAACT
Source organism: uncultured Planctomycetota bacterium (assembly GCA_902803085.1). Classification (GTDB taxonomy): domain Bacteria; phylum Planctomycetota; class Planctomycetia; order Pirellulales; family Thermoguttaceae; genus RUG369. Next base: position 12,314 of record CADCOO010000059.1, on the reverse strand, counting down.
GCAATCAGGTCGAGGACTACGTCGATACGGACATAGCGAATTTACCTTTCGAGCCGGCGCTCGATAAGAACGGCAATAAGATCACGGTCGAAGTGAATACGAAGTCGGGCCCGATCTACGCGCGCGTGCGTTGCATTCGCGTCGGTCGCGTGAACCTTTATCTTCTTGACGCGGATCTAGAAGAGAATTCGGACGAGGATCGCAAACTGACGAGCACGCTTTACGGCGGCGACGTTAAAATGCGCATTCGTCAGGAATTGCTCTGCGGAGTCGGGGGCGTTCGCGCTTTGAAGGCGCTTGGCATAACGCCCGGCGTGTATCACCTCAACGAAGGTCATAATTCATTTGCGACGTTGGAAGCGGCGCGTCAGAAGATGGTAGCCTGCGGCATGTCGTTCCAAGACGCGATGCGCGAGGTTGCGCAACAGACGGTCTTTACGACGCACACCCCGGTCGCCGCCGGACACGACTACTTCGAAAAGTCGCTCATCGAGCAGAACCTTGAACCTCTCTATAAGGCGTTGGGACTCGATCTGAAATCCTTTATGGCGCTGGGTCGTCAGAATCCTGAAGACGAGAAAGAGAAATTCTGCATGACCGTCCTCGGCATGAAGACGTCGCGTTACGCGAACGCGGTTAGCTCGCTCCACGGCGTCGTTACGCGCCGCATGTGGCGCGGTCTGTGGCCGAATAAAACGGAAGAAGAGATTCCTGTCGGGCACATTACGAACGGCGTTCACGTTCCAACGTGGATGGCGCCGCAGATCAAGCGTCTTTTTGAGCGCAGCATGCCCAATTGGTCTGAAGAATCAATTGATCCCAACGTCTGGTCGGAAGTCTACGGCATTGACTCCGGCGACCTTTGGGAAACGCATTGCGCGCTGAAGAATCGTCTCTTCGACTTCGCGCGTCGTCGCGTCGGACGCCAGCTCACGCGCGTCGGCGCGAGTCCCGAAGCGATCGAAGAAGCGAAGCACATTCTCGATCCGAACGCGTTGACGATCGGCTTTGCTCGTCGTTTCGCCGAATATAAACGCGCTTTCCTCATCGTTCAAGACGAGGACCATTTCGACCGAATCGTCAATAATCCCGATCGTCCCGTCCAGTTCATCTTCGCCGGCAAGGCGCACCCGGCGGACAATATCGGCAAGGACGTCATTAACCGCATCGTTCGGATTCAGCGCAATCCGAAGTTTTCACGTCGCGTGATCTTCCTGGAAGACTACGATATCAACGTAGCGCGTCACCTTGTCCAAGGCGTCGACGTTTGGTTGAACAATCCGCGTCGTCCGTTGGAGGCGTCGGGTACGAGCGGTCAGAAGGCGGTTCTTAACGGCGCGCTGAACTTCTCGATCCTCGACGGCTGGTGGGCTGAAGCGTACGACGGCGCGAACGGGTTCGCGATTGGCGACGGTTCGACGCACGTCGATTGGAAGGTAATGGATAAGCGCGACGGAGACGCGGCGCTGGAGACGCTCGAGAATCAGGTGATTCCGACGTACTACAAGCGCAACGAGCACGGTCTTCCGATCGATTGGATTCGTCTCATGAAGAATTCGATCGCGACGCTCGCGTGGCGTTTCAGCTCGCACCGCATGGTCGCGGACTACGTGAAGTACGCGTATATGCCCGCCGCGGGCGGCATGAGCGTTAAGATGCCGCGTTAGTCGCAGCGATACGTTTTTACCAATTCAGATTCAGAGAAAAGGCGTCGCGAGTTTCGCGGCGTCTTTTTTTATATGGAAAGATTTCGCGCGAGGCGGTTGGGAACGAGTTGCAACAAATGTCGAGAGCGTATATAATGGGGAAGCGCGCGACGACGTATTGTTGACGCGCGTAAAATTTGTTTGGACGGAAAAACCGGCATAACTGGGCGTTTATAACGGGCAAAGTTGGAAATTTGGATAATTTTTTGTGAACTTGGTTGATTTTTGGTTTTAGATAGTATAGAATGTTTGGACAGAGCGTAGCGTCGAGTAGCGCGTTGCGTTCGATTCCTCGGCGTTAAAGGGATTTTATGTTGCGGGATAGCAGTTGTGGCGAGAAATCGCGAGTATCGGGAAGTTCGCGCGTAATCGCGGCGCTCGTCGTTGGAATAGCGCTAGGAGTCGCGTGCGCTAGCGGATTGGTCGACAAGGTCGGGGCGCAGTCGCAGTACGACGTTCCTAGCGGCAATATTCGCGATTCGTTCGTATCGAACGCTTCGCCTCGCGTTTCGCTTGACGAGAGCGGCGTAGCGAAGTTTTCGCGTCCATTGGAAGTTCCTCCGCTTTATGCGTTCGATTCTCCCCTCGACGAGACGGGTCGTCAGATCATTCTTGTCGATTCCGAGACGAAGCACATTTGCGTTTATTGGATTCGTCGCCGCGGGGCGAACAGTACGATCGAGCTGGTTGCGACGCGCGCGTTTGAGCTTGATCTGAAATTGGAGAGTTTTAACGTCGAGGGTTTGACGCCGACCCAGATTCGCGAGCAGTTTGAATCGGGTCGTCCTTAACTTTTGGTCAAGGGCTATAAACCGAATAACAGTCATAATTCGGAATGAATAAAACGCGCTGAATTTTGACGCCGAAACGGTCGAATAGTCGATAAGGGACGCTCTTGTCGGCGCCGCGAGGCTCGCTTTCGGGGCGAGTAAATAAGTCGAAGACAGTCGTGTGACGCCGCGTTTTTCAGCGCCGCGCCGACTTAGTGTTAAATACGTAGATTTAGGAACGTTCGCATGTACTATAACTTGGAAAAAACAGCCTCCACGCTGGGTCTTTCGACCGGCGACGTAAATCGACTTCGCGAGAAAGGCGAGTTGCGCGCGTATCGCGACGGCGCCAATTGGAAATTCCGTAAGGAAGACGTCGACAAGTATCTCGCTAAAATGATCAAAGAACGTTCCTCCGACGCGCTCTTGTCCACCGACTCCGACGACGAGCAAACGATCGCCGCGACGGATTCTTCCGCGTTCGACAAGATGTTTGAAGAGGGCGAGAATTACATCACGTTGCAAGGCGACGGGGACGGCTATACGGAGCCGGTCGGGACCGCGTCTAGCGAAAACGACGATCTTGCGCTCGCGCCGGAAGAAGACGACGCGACCGACGACTCCGGTCTGGAATTGGCGCCTGCGGACGACGATCTCGCGCTTGCGCCCGAAGACGACGATTTGGTTCTTGCGCCGGAAGGCGATTCAGTCGGCGGTTTGAGCTTAACGAAGGAGGAAGAGAGCGGCGGTCTGAGCTTAACGAAAGAGGACGAGAGCGGCAGTTTGACGGGCGAAGATTCCGCGCTTGCCGACGATCTCGTCTTGGCGCCGGAAGGTTCCGAAGGGGCGACTTCGAAGATCGATCTTACCGCCGACGCGCCCGCGGCTGGCTCCGGTTCCGACGGCGATCTTCATCTTGGCGGCGACAGCGGTCTTTCGCTCATGGACGATTTGGGCGGTTCGAACGTCGATCTTACGGACGGGGACGATCTTGTTCTCGGCGGTTCCGGCTCGAGTTCCGGCAGCGGTCTGAATCTTGACGGCGGCAGCGGTCTTTCGCTATTAGGCGATTCGGACGCCGACTTTGATATTGACGGCGCCGTGGAAGAGAGCGAGACTCCGGCGTCGGGAGACGAGGGCGGCTTTGATCTGGCGCCCGACGCGAATTCCGTACTGAACCTCGTTAAAGACGCGGACGAGGACGCGCCGACCGAGTTGGCGGCGACGGACGAAAGCATCTTCGATCTCGCGGACGAATCGAGCGTAGCGGCGGCGACGGAGACGGAATCGGAAACGGCGTCTCTCTTTACGATCGACGACGACTCGCAGGAAGGCACGGGTTCCGACGGTCTCTTCTCCAATTCCGACGACGCGTCGGCGTCGCGCGGTTCCGACGAGGACGACAACCTCTTCAGTCTTTCAGAAGACACGTCCGCGGCCGGTTCTTCAATGTCCGGCGCGCCGGACTCCGTATCGAGCGACCTCGATCTCGACGATCAAGACGCGAGTTCGATGGACGATCCTTTCGCAAACGCGGGCGGCTCGCCCTTCTCCGAAAACGTTACGACGTCGAGTCCGTTTGAGTCGGGTTCCGACTCCAGCATGTTTGGCGCCGCGGCGTCCGACAGCGCCGCTTGGGGAACGCCTACTTCCGGGTTCGGCGGCGACGCCGGCGGCGGTTTCACCGACGCGTCGGGAGAACCGCAATCGTACGCGGAAGATCCTCGCGTTAGCGGCGTCTCTTCCGCGCCCGCCGTTTCCTCGACGAACTTTACCGGCAAAGACCTTATCTTCCTTGTTCCGTGCCTCATCTTCCTGATTCTCGCGACGATCGGGGCGTTGGAACTGTGCCGCACGATCTGGAGCTATCAGGAGGGAATCGGCGACGTCGGCGGTCCGCTCCTTGAAATGATCGCAAAGATGGTCAAGTTGATTTAACGGACGTTGAAACGTCGAACGACGCATAAATTTTGGGGACGTCGTAGCGAGGGCTACGGCGTCCTTTTTTTTCATGGAGCGTTTTGCGTTGGTTATGCGGGGATGAATAGAAATTTAGGGTCGTCGTTCTCTTATGGAGCTTAAAACGACTACTTGCCAAGAGCGTTTGAGTCGATACAATGAAGGAGTTGCGTTGCGCGCGTCGAGCGCTTGAGATAATCGTCGCGCGTAGGATTTTACAATCTTCCTTCGAATTCGAGAGCGCGGTCGCGCGCATAGCGAGAAGTCCGAGATGAATTACGACGTAGCGGTTGTCGGCGCCGGCATGTCCGGGTTAGCCGCCGGTATTCGACTGGCGCAATTTGATTATAAAGTCTGCATTCTTGAGAAACACAGCGTCGTAGGCGGCTTGAATTCTTTCTATCGCCGCAATGGTCGCAATTACGACGTCGGCTTGCACGCGATGACGAATTACGCGCCGAAGGGGGTTAAAAGCGGACCTCTATCGCGCATTTTGCGGCATTTGCGCATTTCGTGGGACGAGTTTGGACTCGTGCCGCAGAACGGTTCCAAGATCGCTTTTCCTGGCGTCGAGCTCAATTTTACCAACGACTTTGCGTTACTTGAGTCAGAGGTAGCGGAGAAGTTTCCAAATCAGATCGACGGCTTTCGCAAGATGGTCGCCGGGCTCGCTGGGTACGATCAATTAGGACTCGGTTCCTCAGAGGGGTCGGCGCGCGAATTTGTCGCGAGTTATCTTACCGATCCGAAGCTGATCGACATGATTTTCTGCCCGATCTGCTACTACGGCGGCGCGCGCGAGCACGATATGGATTTCGGTCAGTTTTGCGTTATGTTCCGCTCGCTCTTTCTTGAAGGATTTGCGCGTCCTTACGAGGGCGTTCGTCATATTCTTAAAAGACTGCTCGCGCGTTTTCGAGCGCTCGGCGGCGAGCTTCGCTTGCGCTCCGGAGTTCAACGAATAGAGTCCGACGCGAACGACTCCGTCGAGCGGATTATTCTCGAGAACGGCGAAGAGATTCGCGCGAAACGCTATTTGTCCTCGGCTGGCTGGCCTGAAACCATGACGCTCTGCGGACGCGGCGAACAGGTTCCGGAACGCACCCATGGGAAGTTGGGCTTTATTGAAACGATTAGCGTTCTTGACTCCCCCCCGAAAAAAATCGGATGCGATAAGACGATCGTCTTCTTCAATGATTCCGATCGATTTGATTACAGCAATCCCGACGAGCTCGTCGATTTACGTAGCGGCGTTATCTGCTCCCCCAATAATTTCGCGTATTCGCAACCGCTCGAAGACAATATGATTCGCATAACGGCGCTGGCGAACTACGAAGCGTGGCGGCGTCTTTCGCCGGAAGAGTACAAACGCGAGAAATTGCGATACTACGAAAAGACGCTCGAATCGGCGGCGCGTTTTGTCCCGGAATTTCGACGCAACGTCGTCGACGTCGATATGTTCACGCCCCTGACGGTCGAGCGTTTTACTGGGCGTGAACGCGGCGCGATCTATGGCGCGGCGGAAAAGCGTTACGACGGTCTTACGCCGTTCAAGAATCTCTTTATTTGCGGCGCGGATCAGGGAATGCTCGGAATTGTCGGCGCGCTTGTTTCCGGCCTCACGATTGCGAATAAGTACGTGCTGAGCGAGTAGCTAAACGATGAAGATTTTAACGATAGAATCGAGTTGCGACGAGACGGCGGCGGCGGTCGTCGACGGCGAGCGCAACGTTCTCGGCGCCGCGCTCGCCTCGCAGATTAAAGTTCATCAGCGTTACGGCGGCGTCGTGCCGGAAATTGCGTCGCGCGCGCACATGGAAGCCATTCTGCCGGTAATCGCCGACGCGCTTCGTCAAGCGGACGCGACTCTCGAGGAGCTCAGCGCGATCGCGGTTGTGAACGAGCCCGGACTTGCCGGGTCGCTGCTCGTCGGCTTAGCGGCGGCGAAGGCGCTTTGCGTTGCGGCGAACAAGCCTTTAATTGCGATCAATCACCTTCAGGCGCACGTCTACGCATGCCGCGTGGCGTACGACGACGATATTTTCCCGTGCGTCGGTCTCATTGCGAGCGGCGGTCATTCGAGTCTCTACCGCTGTTCCGGTCCGCTCGATTTTGAACTGCTCGGTTCGACGATCGACGACGCGGCGGGGGAAGCGTTCGACAAAGTCGCCGCCATGCTCGGTCTGCCGTATCCCGGCGGACCGTCGATTCAACGCGCGGCGGAGAACGGCGACCCGAAAGCGTACGCGTTTCCGCGTCCTCTGCTCAACGATAAGGATCGACTTCAATTTAGTTTCAGCGGTTTGAAGACGGCGGCGCGCTATAAGCTCGTCGGAACCGGCAAGAAGGATTTTCACGAGGCGGAGATTTCCGAACGCGAGCGCGCCGATATCGCAGCCTCTTTTCAGGAAGCGGTCGTCGACTGTCTCGTCGGCAAAGCGGTCCAGGCGCTCAAGACGTGCGGCATGAAGACGCTCTGCGTCGGCGGCGGCGTCGCCGCGAACGCGCGGTTTCGCGAGAAGGCGCTTGAAGCGGCTACTAAACGACGATTTCGACTTTATATTGCGCCCCCCGCGCTCTGCACCGACAACGCCGTGATGGGCGCGATCGCGATCGAGCGTTATAAGGCGGGGCTCTTTGCCGATCTCGATCTCGACGTTGCGGCGGGTCTGCAACGCGACAAGCAGTAACCGACGTTTCCGAACAAAATACGGAACGAGCCCGTCGACTCTTGCGAGAGGACGGGCTCGTTTTTATTGAGCGCGAAATCGCCGCGTTTTCGTTACATTTGGCGCGCTCGAGGTCGCGAACCGTCGATAACGCCGCCGACGAACTGTCCAGGGAAGTTCTGCGAAGGCTGCAGGTTCGACTGCATCGTCGGGGCCGGGGCGGGATTTTGCGTCGGGTAGGCGACGACGTAAGTCGATGGGGCGTTTTGCGTCTCAGGATTGTTGGCGGCGGCGCGCGTTTCCTGCACGTAGATCCTCTTGGGCGCGACCATTTCGCTTAGAATTGTCGTGTTGCGCAACTGTAACGCCGCAGCGTTGGCGGTCGCTTCCGGGGCGACGGTCGTTGACTCGACGGGCGGAATCGGCTCCGACGAGTTCTGCGGGTTGGCGGACGCCGGGTTCGAGTTGAGTTCGGACGGCAACGGCGCGTAGGGCGGCAAAGTCTCTTCGAACTGGAACAGCGAGGCGGCGGCCTTTATTTCAGCGGGGAGTTGCGCGCTGTAATCCTGGGCGTCGGACGCGAATCCGACGCCGTCCTTCGTATCGTTTTTCGCCGTTTCATTGTTTTGATTGGGCAAAGCCGGGCCGTAGCTCTGGAAGAGCGGGCGCTGCGGATAGGACGGTTGCGCCAGAGCAGGCGGCGCTTCGACCGGCGGCGCAGAGTTGGCGTTGGAGTTGAAGAAATCGTTTGCGACGTCGCTCGGTTGCGGCGCGCGCGAGGTCGATTCGTCGGTATGCTGGTAGAACTGCGTCCCCGACGGCGCCGGAGTTACGTTTGCGACGGCGTTCGATTGGGACGTCGCATTCGTAGCGTCGTTAGCGTCGTGACTGAGAGTCTGCGGCTGCTCGATCTCCGGAGGTTTCGGCGGAGTCGCGGTCGTCGTTTTGACGTCGTTCGACTGCGCGCGCTCCTCAATATCGCTTCCGCACGACTGATTGAAAAGGCAGCTCTTCCTGCGCCCGTCGGTCGTTTGGCATCCGACGATCATGACGACCATGACCGCGCAGAACGCCCCCAACAGAACGCGTTGCGCGCTAGTTCTCGAACGAAAACCGTTTTCAGATTTCTTTCCCATAACGTGACCTCATGGTTTTACTATTGACTTGGCGACCGAATCTGTCGACTCCGGAACCAGACTTTTAAGACGGCGTTTCCAACTCATCGTCGTCTATTATATCCTGTTCTGTTCCTACAGGTAAGGATTATGAGATTTAATACGCCTCTTTTTTGCTTTTTTTTCAAAATTTCCCTCAACTCTGTCAGAAAATCGGTCGATATGGTCTCTCTATTATTTTGTGTTATTGTTAAATTAGAGAATATTATTAAATTGGGGTGTTTTCCGCTCTCTATCTGCCTTAGCGAGCGACTTTCGCCGCTGGACAAGCGCGTCAGGCGGGCGTAATATTGGATTGTGCGGTTAATGCGTCGCTTTGGCTAAAATCGTTACAAGCCGACTTTACGTTATACCAGATACAAGAGGCTACGAGTCCGGTATAAATAGCGTCTTGCAGAGGTTTTTTTTCAAATGGGGGGCGTCGGCAAGTCGATTTGAACACTACGGAGACGAACTTTGCGACGGCAAGGCGAGTCTGCCGACGTTACGACGCGTTTGAGTTCGCGAGCGACCGACCGCGAACGTTTTTTCCTTTTTCACAAGGAGAGCGGGGCGTCGAGCGTCGGCCGAGCCGGGGTTGATACTTCGCAATCATAATTTGCGACATACGTTTGGATAATCGTTATAACCGTTGCGACCGTAGCGGCGTGCGCGCTCCGAACGCTGACTTTTGTTTTTTTTCGACTTTTGCGGAAAGATCGACAAAGGCGCGGCGTAGATAGGAACGAGGTCGCCGCCGAGCGGGCTTGTTAAGGAATAGCCAACGGATGATCGCGCGCTTGCGCGCTTCAGCGCGTTTGCGGCGATATACGCAATACAAGAAGTACGAGAAGGAGCAGTTACTGTGCTTGTTTTGTCGAGATATAAGGATCAGAGCATTTACATTGGCGACGACATCGTGGTAACGATAGTCGACGTTCGCGGCGATCGAATTCGACTTGGAATCGAAGCGCCTCCGGACGTGCCGGTACACCGTCAGGAAATTTACGAGGCGATTAAGCGCGAGAACGCGGGCGATCGCTCGTCGCGTCGCATGGCGCACGTCGGCGCGGGCGCGGACGCGGAATCCGATCGCGTCGTTATGGCGGGGGGCGCCGACTACGAACTGAAATTGCGCTAGCCTAAGGAGGGCGGCGTGAAGCATAAATTTACGCCGTAGCGCACATGAGAAACGCGACGCCGTTTGCGTCGCGTTTTTTGTGTGCGCGCGATATGTTAATAGCGCGCGAATGCGTTGCGCGAGGACGCTATGGATAAATTGTCGAAAACGTCGTTAAACTATCTGCTGTCGGAGTACCTTGAGGATCTAAAACGCTCGGGCGTTCAAGATTTCAAGCGGGCGCCGCGCGCGTCGACGCCGTCGCGTCTCGCTTCGCGTCCGTCGGATTCAACCGCGCGTCCCGAGCCGGTCGCTTCGCCGCCTTCGCCGAGTCCTAGCGCGCCGTCGCGCGCGCGCCGGGACGCGTCTTCGCCGGAGTCGTCGGTTGGGGGCGATCCTCGCGTCGCCGAGTTGCGTCTTATTTCGGAACAGGTCGCGCAATGCTCGCGTTGCGCGGAGTTGGCGTCGAATCGCACGCAGACGGTTTTTGGAACCGGCGATCCGCACGCGGAACTCGTCTTTATCGGCGAGGGGCCCGGCGCGGAAGAGGATTTGCGCGGCGAGCCGTTCGTCGGGCGCAGCGGCAAATTACTGACCGACATGATCGAGAAGGGAATGCGAATACCGCGTTCTTCGGTCTTTATCTGCAATATTGTCCGGTGTCGTCCGCCGGGGAACCGCAATCCGACCGGCGAGGAAGCGACGGCGTGCCGTCCTTTTTTGGACGCGACGCTGAAGGTCGTTGCGCCGAAGTATATCTGTTGTCTGGGCTCGATCGCGGCGACGAATCTACTTGGCGTGGAATCTTCGTTGGGGCGGCTTCGAGGCGTGGTTCATAGCTATGGGGACGCGAAGGTCGTCTGCACTTACCATCCCGCGTACCTTTTGCGCAATCCTAGCGCGAAGAAGGACGCGTGGCAGGATCTTCAGCTTCTTATGAGCGAGATGGGCCTGCCGCGCTGACCGCTTGCGTTCGGATAAAAGAGAAAAACGAGGATAAAAGCGACAAACCCCCTTTTCAAATGACCAAAATGCCGTATAATGAGCCGGACTATTGAAGCGACGCGGTTTGACCGTAGGTCGCCGCGTAAGAAAGTATTCGCTTGCGCGCATAATAGCGCGCGCCTCCTTTGCGGTTGTGAACGCTGGGAAGGGAAGCGTTGAATTAGTGTTAGTAGAGGAGACCTTAAAATGGCTAAGCCGGGTAGAACCGTCAAGAAGGCGAATCACGGAAAGCGTCCCGCGAACGCGAAAGCGCGTCGCGCGAAGCGCCGCATCGTCAAGACCTGATAGCGACGTTGCGTCGTAAGACGTCTGTAATGGCAGTCGAGGCGTGGTCAGACGTTATGTAGCGTCCTGATCGCGCCTTTTTTTGCTAGCGCTCAACTTTGCAAAGAAGCCTGTTATGATTAAAAAGCCTTTTATCGTCGATCCGTCTCTTTACGACGAGAATCGTCCGATCGCTACGATCGAGGATATTCGAAAGTACAATCGTCAGCGGTATGAAATGGAGCAGCTGACCGGCATTCTGTACGACAATTTCGAAGAGAAGAAATGCGTCGGCTACAAGGATATGACCGACCATGAATTTTGGATTCGCGGTCATATGCCGAGCTTTCCGCTTACGCCGGGGGTCGTGCTCTGCGAGGTCGCCGCGCAGATGGCGAGCTATTTTACGACGAAACACAATATGTTCAACGGCGCCGTTATGGGGTTCGCCGGGCTCGACGAAGTGAAGTTTCGCGGTATGGTTCGACCGGGAGATCGCGTGATTATCCAGTCGGAGATGCTCAAATGGCGCAAAATTCTCATTACGGCGAGCTTCATGTGCATTGTCAACGACAATATCGTGTGCGAGGGAGTTCTCAAAGGCGTCCCGCTCCCGATCGAGGGCTGAGTCGACCGTAAGCGAATAGGAGCGTAGTCATGCCGCGTCGTTCATTATCGAAGATTCAAGGGAAGCGCGATCTTTCCCATTATTTCATTCCGATGGAAATCGAGTACTCCGAGTCGACGTACGACCCGGAGACCGCCGCGCTCGCGCAGCCCGGCGACGGCGCCGACAAGGTTCTGCGGACAAGCTACGCGTCCCTCTCCGGATTGACGCCCGACGAACTGCAGGAAAAACTCTTCGGTCGCGTCGCGCCTTTGGAATTTGAAATTGGGTCCGGCAAGGGGCTCTTTATTAGCGAAGCGGCGGAAAGGAATCCGGACCGGAATTTCCTCGGCGTTGAAATCGCGTATCGCTACGCGCTCATTTCCGCGACCCGACTCGCTAAGAAAGACGCGCAGAACGGCGTTATGATGAACGCCGACGCCGCAAAAGTCCTGCGCGAAATCATACCTCTCAATTCGCTCGCCGACGCCCATATCTATTTTCCCGACCCATGGTGGAAGAAAGCGCATCGCAAACGGCGCATCGTTCGTCCCGACGTCGTGAGCATGATCGAAGCGCGACTCGAACGCGGCGGTAGACTCCACTTCTGGACCGACGTTAAAGAGTACTTCGACTCCGGCGTCGAGATCATTAAGCTTTCTACGTCCCTCGTCGGACCCTTTAATATTCCCGAACGACCAGCCGCCGACGATATGGATTTCTTAACCCACTTCGAACGTCGCACGCGACTGGGGGACAAGCCGGTCTATCGGTCTTACTTTGTTAAGGAATAGGCGGGCGATCGACTGCTGATTATGACGGCGCGGCGTAGGTCGCGCCGTTTTGTATTTCTTTAAAGGGCGACTGGGCCGCAACCCAGACGTCGCAAGGCGCAAAAGAAATCGCGTCCCCAACCTACGTGCCATTCGCGCCAAAAAGTCCCCTCTCTCTGACTGGGCAATAATCCGAAAAGTATAGTTTTCGGGTTTTCACGTCTTGGAACGCTCTTTTTTCAATTGTACCCAGATGTGGCATAAATTCAATCAAAAACGACCACATT
>CADCOO010000058.1 GCA_902803085.1 uncultured Planctomycetota bacterium | reverse complement strand
CGATCGATCGGCGGATAGTCGACGAGCGCGGCGAGATCGGTATACGTCTTATTGAGCGCGCCGACCTCCGGGTCGTAGAGAAGCTCGCGATTGAAACGCGATTCGGGAATGTGGTCGATCGCGACTTTCCCTGCGCAAACCGAACTCCAGAATTCGTCGACGTTCCGTCCGCCCGGCAACCGGCACTCGGCGGCGACGATCGCGATCGGTTCCTCTTTGTAATCCCTTGAAAATCTCATCTCTTCCCCGACGCAATGTTATAGGTTCGTTGTGTTGCGAGTCGCGATAAGTTCGCGCAAAGTCGCGAGCGCGCTCTTGAATTCCGACGCCGCGCCCCCTTCCCAGGACGCCTTCGCCGCCAGCGCGTCGACCGAACGATCGGCGCAGAACGCGCGGAACGTACGCGAATTCATCGTCATAAGGGGCGCCTCGACCGGCAGCCCGCGCGTCGCTAGCGGCGCGCCGTCCGCGCGCGCGATCGTCCAGTCGCCGCCCCCGACCCCGGATACGCGCAGACCAAACGCGTTCGCTCCCGCTCGGTCCGCCATTGGCTCGTCCGATTCGAGCGCGGCGCCGACGGGAAACTCGATTCGAGTCGGCTTCGGCTTCGGCCAGCCGAAATTGCTTTCGATCGCAAATCGTATAAAGACGAGCAGCTGATCCGCGGTCATGGGAACCGGCGGAAACTGCGGGACCGCGCGCAGCGTGTTCGTCATGTCGAACTCGGGATCGTCGCGCCAGTACGCGCGATAGACTTCCATCTGCTCGTGAAAGGTCGGCAGTAGTTTCGCCATGTCTTCCGCGGCGCGCTCCTGCTCCGCCTTCGTGCGCGGCTTCTTATATCGGCAGATTCCCTCCGCAATTAGGCGGCTCATCTCGCCGATCGACACGCGATTGCCAGCCGTGAGGTGATAGGTCTCGTCGTGCAGGCGCGGATTGACGATCACGGCCGTCATAACGCGCGAAATCCAGTCGACGGGCACGAAATTCTTCATGTCGTTCGGATTCATGCCGAGTATCTCGCCGAACGCCGCGACGCCGTCGACGTCGACGTCCTGAGGATCGACGAGCGGCGCTAGGATCTTCATAGGCGCGTAGAAGCCGTGGTACGTCGACGTATAGCCGGTCGTGGAATCGCCGACGATAATCGCCGGTCGAAAGACGGTAACCGAATCGAGCCACGGCGTTTCGCGGACCATTTTCTCCGACGTAAACTTGCTCTTCTCGTAGTCGTTGCCAAACCCGAATTTATCAATGAGGTCCGATTCCAAAATCAGCTCGCGACGATTGCCGCACACGTACGCCGTCGAGACGTGATAGAACTTCCGCACCCCGATCGCGCGGCATAACTCGAGCGCGTTGCGCGTTCCGTCCACGTTCGACTTATACGGCTCCCCCGACTCCGTCTCGACGAAACTCAAGCTCGCCGCGTTGTGCAGCATGGCGTCCGCATGACGCGACAGCCACGCCTTCTCATCCTTCGTTAAGCCCAGCTCCGGCTCGCGAAGATTGCATTCCATTACGATCGGACGCGGCAGCGCGCGGCCAAGCTGGCGCTCAAATCGCTGTAAAACGCCCTCGACCCGCTCCGCCGCCGTCTCCATGCGCGACGAACGAACCAGCGTTACGACGGGAACGTCTTCGATCATGAGGTCGCGCAGTAAGAAGGAACCAAGGAGTCCCGTCGCGCCCGTTAAAATTGTGTATTTCGTCATAGCGTTCGCTCGCTTCCCTTACGCGTGAACCGCAGACCCGCCGTCGACGACGAGCGTCGCGCCCTGCACCATGTCGGCGAGAGGACTGACAAGGAATAAAATCGCGTTCGCGACGTCTTCTACTTTAAGCGTGCGATTGCCGACCATCGAATGCGCTACGATCGCGTCGAACATCTGGTCCGCGCCGGGCAGCTTGCGCCCCGAGTCCGTGTCCAGTAGGCCCGCTAGCACGACGTTGACGTTCACCCTCTCGCCCAATTCCAACGTGAGATGTCGAACCGTCGCTTCCAGCGCCGCCTTCGACGCGCCGATCAGACCGTACCAATGCAGCGCCTTAAAACTGCCGTGACTCGACAGCGCCACGATCTTACCGCGCCCTTCCGCGCGCCAGAGCAGATCTTTCGCCGCCTGCGCCAGCAGAATCGTCGGCAGTACGTTCGCGTGAAACGCCGCGTCGAAATTCGTCTTCGTCGCCTTCAGCAACGGTCGGAACCCGCCCGTCGCCGCGTTGCTCACGATTATGTCGAGGCGTCCTATCTGCTCCTCGATAAATCGTATCAT
>CADCOO010000057.1 GCA_902803085.1 uncultured Planctomycetota bacterium | reverse complement strand
TTTCGGAATGATAACGGTATTATAACTTATTGCGCTCCAATATTTTAAGATCGAGGAATCGTATGAAACACACACGTCTTTTACTAATCGTCGTCGCGTACGCGGCGATAATCGGCGTCGCCACGACGCCGGTCTGCCAAGCGGGGGACGACGTCGTTTCCGCTCGACACAAAATCGAAGCGTTCGATTTATCCGACGTCGCCCTACTCCCCAGTCCTTTTCTAGACGCGCAGCAGAAGAATTCGAATTACCTACTCTCCGTCGAACCAGACCGTTTGCTCGCGCGAATTCGCAAGAATTCCGGGCTTGAACCGAAAGCGGAAGGCTACGGCGGCTGGGAGGCGCAATCGATTTCAGGGCATTCGCTCGGACATTATCTTTCGGCGGTCGCCAAGAGCTACGCGTCGACCGGAGACAAGCGCTTTAAAGATCGCGCCGATTATATCGTCTCTGAACTTAAAGCATGCCAAGAGAAATATGGAACCGGCATGCTCCCCTTGGACGAGCATTATGAGAAGGTCTTCGGCGAAATTGCGCGCGGCGACGTGCGAACGCAAGGGTTTGACCTGAACGGTCTGTGGGTTCCATGGTACGCCATGCACAAGGTCTTCGCCGGCGTACTCGACGCGTATCGGTACTGCGATTCCCCGAACGCGCTCGACGTCGCGAAACGCTTCGGCGATTGGGCAATTGAAGCGACGAAGAATTTATCCTTTGAGCAGTTCCAGAAGATGCTCCTCTGCGAATACGGCGGCACGAACGACGCGTTTTATAGTCTGTACGCGGCGACCGGCGACGAAAAGTATTTGCGTCAGGGCGATCGATTCTACGACGAGGTTATTCTCAAGCCGCTTCGGGAAGAACGCGACCAACTGCGCGGTCGGCACGCGAATACGCAAATTCCTAAAATCATTGGGCTAGCGCGACGTTACGAAGTCGCGCCTAAGGACGATATCGACGCCTATAAAACGGCGAACTTCTTCTGGACGCGCGTTTCGCGCCATCACTCTTACGCTATCGGCGGCAACTCCTCCGGCGAGCATTTCGGCGAGCCCGACGTTATTAGTACTAGACTCTCTAATTCAACCTGCGAAACGTGCAATACGTACAACATGCTCAAGCTGACGCAAAAGCTCTATCAGCAGTCGGGCGACGTCGAGTACATGAACTTCTTTGAACGCGCGCTTTGCAATCATATCCTGGCGTCGGTCGATCGCGACATGGCGCGGCCGAACTCGCTCTATACGTACTTCGTCCCGCTCATTCAGGGCGGTTTCCGACATTACTCGACGGCGGAACACGATTGGACATGCTGCCACGGAACCGGCATGGAGAACCACGCGCAGTATAACGGCGAAATCTATTATCGCGAGAAAGGAAGCGACGGAATCGACGTTCTCTACGTCAATCTGTATATTCCGCCACGACTTCAATGGCGCGAAAAAGACGTCGTCGTCGAAATTAGTCCCGACGGTAAATTTTCCGTCGACGCCAAAAGCGACGTTAAATTCGCCGTAAAAGCGCGCGTTCCCAATAATTGCGACGTCCAAGGAGACGCCAAAGCGCTCGACGGCTATATAACCCTCGGCGAAACCTGGTCGCAGGGCAAAACGGAAAAGGAACTACCCTTCGCGCCCAGGTGGACCGTCGAACCGACTCCGGACAATCCTAATATGATCGCGATCTTCTTCGGTCCGTTCCTGTACGCCGCCGAAATCGGCGCCGTCGACAAGCCGGTCGCGTCCCTACTTGAAGTCTCGCCGACGTCCGTCGCCTCCAACGAGGGCAAGGCGGCGACGATTCCCGTCGTTATCCAGCAGGGGGACGACAAGCTTGAGCTTGAACCGAAATCCGCCGCATTTGCTTCGCTCTTCGACTTACCGACCGCCGTTCCCCTCGACGCCGCCGAGCCGCAACCGACGTCCCTCGCGCCATTCTTCCAGGCGAAAGAACGATACGTCGCTTACTTTAATCTCTTTACCGAAACGACTTGGAAGGAGAAACAAGAGGCCTATCAGCGCGCGCTCAAACGACGTTTGGAAATCGAAAAGAACACGATCGACCACTTCCAGCCGGGCGAAATGCAGCCGGAACGCGACGCAAACTTCGCGGGCGAGAAAACCTTCGCGGGCGAGTTCAACGGACGAAAATGGCGCGACGCGCGCGACGGAGGTTGGTTCGAATTCGATCTTAAAGTCGATCCTGAAAAGGAAACGCTTCTCCTGCTGGACTACTGGGGCGACGAAACGGGGAATCGCAACTTCGATATTCTCGTCGACGGGCAAAAGATCGCGGAACGCCGACTTGCGAACGATCGACCCGGAACCTTCTTCGAGGAGTCCTATCCGATTCCCAATCCGGAAAAGCGCGCGAAAGTGCGCGTTCGACTGCAGGGCAAGCCGGGAGCGACGGCGGGCGGCATTTTCGGCGCGCGCTCGATTCTCCGTTCCTTTGAAAAAGAGTACTTCGGCGAGTCTGAGCGCCAGCCTCGCCGCAACTGATAAACAAACTCCTTTAATTACCCTTACAATAAGAGGTTAAAGACAATGAAATTATTACGAATCACGGCGCTCGCGCTTATTGCCGTCTCGTCCTTGGCGTTGGCGACGTCCGCGTCGTATGCGCAAGATCGCGTCGACGTCTCGATCGACGCAAACGCGAAAGGCGAACCAATCTCGCCTTTCATCTACGGGCAGTTCATTGAACACCTCGGTCGATGCATCTACGGCGGCATATGGTCCGAAATGCTACAAGATCGCAAATTCTACGACGCGCCCGCTATGCACCCCTGGGAGCTCGTCGGCGCGACCGAGTTCAAACACGATCCGGACGGGAAATTCGTCGGCAAGGCGTCTCCCCATTGGAAAAGCGCCAACGCGGACGAAATCTTCGGCGTCGAGCAAAGCAATATAGCCTTCGTTAAAGATAAGAAGTACGTCGGTTACGTATGGATGAAGCTCGCAGAAGGTCAAACGTCCTGGGTGCGCGTCGCGTTCGGCGCGGGCGATCGCGTTATCGAAGTTCCGCTCGAAAAGGCGACCGAGACCGCCGACGACGGCTACGCGAAATACCCATTTGAATTCGTAGCCGATAAACTCAACGACGCCAAAGAGTTCGGCGCGTTTTCCGTTCGTTTCCAGGGCGTCGGCGAAACGCGATTAGGAACCGTCTCGCTTATGCCAGGCGACAATATTAACGGCATGCGCGCGGACACGCTCGCGCTCCTTAAAGAGCTTAATTCGCCGATCTATCGCTGGCCGGGCGGCAATTTCGTCAGCGGTTATGACTGGAAAGACGGGATTGGACCGCGCGATCGTCGTCCGCCCCGTAAGAACCCCGCGTGGCAAGGAATCGAGCATAACGATTTCGGTATCGACGAGTTCATGGTCTTCTGCGCGTATCTTAATACGGAACCGGACGTCGCGGTCAACACGGGCTCGGGTCAAGTCGATTCCGCGATTGAAGAGCTCGAGTACGTAAACGGCGCGGCGACCACCAAATGGGGACGCGCGCGCGCGGAAAACGGACGCGAGGAACCGTACGGCGTCAAATACTGGTGCATTGGCAACGAGATGTTTGGCGACTGGCAAATCGGACACATGGCGACGGACAAATACGCGCTTAAAAACAACGAGTTCGTCGACGCGTTCCGGAAATTCGACCCGAATGTAACGCTCGTTTCCGTCGGCGCGGTCGGCGCGTGGGACGAGCTCATTATGCGTCAATGCGCGGACCACATGGACTGGATTAGCGAACACTTCTACGTGCAAGAGCGTCCCGACCTCGTCGCGCACGTGGAACAAGTTCCAAACAGCATCCGCCGCATCGCCAACGCGCACCGCAAATATCGTAAGGAATTCCCCGAGTTGCAGGGTAAAGACATTCGAATCGCTATGGACGAATGGAATTTCTGGTATGGCCCGCACGTTTTTGGCGAATTGGGCACGCGCTACTTCCTCAAGGACGGACTTGGAATCGCGGAAGGCTTGCACGAGTACTACCGCAATAGCGATATTTTCGTTATGGCGAACTACGCGCAGACGGTCAACGTCATCGGATGCATTAAGACGTCGCAAACGTCGGCGCAATTTGAGACGACGGGGCTTGTTCTTAAGCTCTATCGCAACGAATACGGCGAGATTCCGCTTAAGGTGGAAGCGCCGCGTCCGTACGACGTCGCCGCCGCGACGACCGCCGACGGCAAAACGCTGACCGTCGCCGTCGTCAACCCGACGGAAAAAGCGCTCGTCTTCCACTTCGACGCGTCCGCGCTCAAACTCGCCGACGCCGGTAAGAAGTTCGAAATCGCCGACTCCGATCCGCGAGCCTTCAACGATCCCGACGCGCCGCAACGCGTCGATATCGTTCCCTCGGAATTCAAAGGCGCGCTCAAGGACGGCGTTGAAATTAAGCCGCTGAGCGTTACCCTCTTTAAGGTCGATATCCTCGAATAATCGCTTGAACCCGCGCTCAATGCGCGCGACGAAAACGCGGGACGCCGCTCCGACTTGGAACGGCGTCCCGCTATTGTTTTAGGCGCTAACGACTCGCGTCGCTGAATCAACTACTTTTCCGAGCCCACCGAGAAGCTCTTAAAGAAGAGCCCGTCCTCTTCCACAACGCCGAAGAAGAGATTGAATCCGACGTTCTGAACGAAGGAATCGTCAAAAGGCGGCAACGCCGAACCGTCGAACTTCGGCTTACGCGGGGTCGTTTGACCCGGCGGGGTAAGAATCGCGTTGAGAACCTTCGCGCCAAGCGTCTTGCCTTCCGGCGTCTTGCCCTGACGGAAGAGCTCGTAGTTCTCGCGCAAACCGTCGATATTGCGTCCGTAGCCTTGAATAAAGATTCCGCTTTGCGCGGCGGTCTCTTTCGCAAGATATTGCATAGCGCGACGATGCTCCGCCGAATTCATAATGGAATCCTTACCGGTCGCGTCGACCTCTTGCAGTTTCTTCTGGAGGTAAAGCGCGTCGTTTGAAACGAAGAGCGCCCCGTTCGCGACGCCAAAGACGGCGCCCTTAATGAGTTCGGCTTCCGCGCCGGGCTCAGGTCTCGGCTTTACAGCGGTCGCAGGACCTGGGCGCACGCCTGGTCGAACGGCGCCGGGTCGGGTCGCGCCCGGACGAGTCCCCGGCCGAGTCGCGCCGGGTCGAGAGGCGCCAGCCGCCGCCTGTTGCGGCGCGTATTTCCAGAACTCGCGTCCTAGCAATTCCACCTTTTGGAAGTCGGGATCCGGCTCAAACATCTTATTGAGCGCAGTCGCGACGTCTTGTTCCTTTCCGTCGATGATATTGAAGGAAAAGATGAACTTCTCGCCGTCGGCCATATTCTCAGCGTCGAAGCAGTTCGTCGTGGAGAGTTGGCGTCCGAGGTTGGCAAATAGTTCGGAACGAATATTGACCTGGGGGCCAAGCTTGTCGTTTTCGAGCGAATCGAGAATATCGTTCCACGCGCCCTCCGTTTCGAGGAACTCGTCGAAAAGCGGGCCGAGATTATTGAAGGTTGTGAGCGGGTTAAGATTCACGAGCGTATAGCGCGTCGCGCGTTCGCCAACCCAACTCGGCAGGGTAAAGCTGTCGACGTTCGAGAAGGAGAGCATTTTTAACGCCTTAGTCGGCGCGTTCGGAATGTACGCCTTCAGGCGCAAGACCGATTCGTAGCCTCCGGAACTCAAATCGTACGTGCCGCCTACTCCGGCTATGCCGCCAAAACCTTGATTCGACAGCGCGACGAACGGCGAAACGCCCTTCTGTTTGTCGGCGGGAGCGAGCGAACGAATCGCCTCGCCCGCCGCGAGAGGACTGGCAAAGAAACGAATCTGCGCCGGGGTCTGCGCGTTAGCGTCCCGAGCGCAACGCTGGAGAACCGCCTGATACTCGGGACGCGCCGCAAGAGAATTTCGACTCTCGCCCGCTAGGTTCTTGAGAAGAATCTCCGCGAGATACTTTTGATCCGTCGCTATTAGCAACTGCGGAAACGCGACGTAATACGCCGTCGTTACGCCGCCCGTCTCCTTGTTCGGAAAGGTCAGCGCCGTCGCTTCCACCGTCTGATTACCGACCGCAATGCGTTCCTTCGTCGCCTCGCCGCGTTGCTTTTCCGTCGTCTCGCGAATTAGGCGAACGAGGAAATCATTCACCTCTTCCGCGTTCCCGTCGACGTTCATCATAACGGCAAATCCGGGCTTCTTACCGGGCACGGCGATTAAACCGCCGCCAATCTCGCCGGACGGCAACGTCGTGAAGTCGTCGACGTTGAGACCGAGTCGATTCGGCCACGCTTCGTCGATCTGCTGACGCAAAGAATTCCGGAATTCCTGGAATTGCGGCGCGGAAAGCGTCGCGTACAGCTGAGTGCGCTTCCAGCTGTCGCCCAGCTCTTTGACGTTCGAGATCGCGACAAATATCTGCGTCGACTCAGGAAAATACTGATCCACCTTGAATTTCTGCGCGAATAACGCGGTCCCCGAAAGGAAGAAGCAGACAATGGATAAAAAAACCCGCAATTTCTGCCTGCGCATACTTGCAAACTCCTTACTTTAGGAAAAAATATAACGAGCGCGACGCGGCGCGCTTTGTGCGTATGGTTGAACCCGAAGCGCGACAAACGCGCGCGCAATCAGGTTGCCGTGCGACAGCCTCAACGAGACCATCCTATTAAAATATAACGTGAAAGAGGGAATGATACTAGACGAAACGCGCTCTTAAACGCGAACTTTTCCAAAAAAAGTCGCGACGTTACGTTAAAGACACATTATTTTGCGTATTTTACGCATTTCAACACATGAACGCGACGCGTGCGCCGCGATCGTCGGAGCTATGGAGAATCTCAAAATGCCAACCTCGGGAAAACGAATACAGGACAAGTTTCGCTCGGAAACGCTCGTGCAAGATTCGATACACGGCTATATATCGATACCGTCCCCCGAATCGGATCGCGCGCCCGACGAGACCGCGTTCGAGCGAGATTTGATCGATTCGCCCTGGCTACAGCGGCTGCGACAAATACACCAGCTTCAAACGGCATGGCTCGTCTATCCGACGGCGGAACACTCGCGATTTCAGCACGTCCTCGGGGTCGCGCAACTTGCGAGTCGCGTCTGGTCCCTTTGGAGCGAGAGTTTCTATCGCGCGCTTGACGAGAACGCCGCCGAGTATTCGGGTTCGGACCGTCCTATTCCCTCGCAGAACTGTCTGGAAGAGCTTCTTCGAGTCGCCGGGCTTCTCCACGACGTCGGGCACGGTCCGTTCGGACATTTCTTCGACGACAAATTCCTCAGTCGTTTCAAGACGCGCAGCGGCGAACGCCTAACGCACGAGACGCTCGGCGGCGAGATTATCTGCTCGCGTTTGAACGACCTCATTTCGGGCTTGCGCCGCTCCCCGTCGGGTGAATTCGCGCCCGGCGAGCGTCTCGATCCCGAAGACGTCGCGTTCCTCATTACGCGTCCCAAACCGACCGTCGCCGACCAGACCCGCCCGCGCTGGCTGCGCTTGTTGCGCGATCTCTTTTCCGGTCTGTACACGATCGACAATATGGATTTCGTTCTCCGAGACGCATACGCTTCCGGATTCGATATGCAGCCTTTCGATCTGGAGCGGCTCCTGCACTATACGTTCTTTACCTCGAAGGGTCTGACGATCCATCAGAAGGGTCTGCCGACGCTCCAGCGCTTCCTCACGGCGCGCGCCGACCTTTTCCGTTCGATCTACTTCCACCGAACGGTTCGCGCGATCGACGTCGAACTTGCCGACCTCTTTAAAGAGTGCGCCGACCTGCTCTATCCCCACGGCAACCCCGTCGACTCGCTCGACGAATACCTGCGCTTTACCGACTGGTCGCTCCTCTCCGACGTCGCGTCTTGGGATCGCGCCGACGATCCGCGCAAAAGAGCGCTCGCCGAATCATGGCGCGATTTCATTAATCGCAAAATCAACTGGCGACTCATCGCTGAAAAGACCGTCTACTATCACGAGCAAGACGGCGAAGAGACGTCGATCTTCGCGTCCCCAGAGCTCTTCGAAGCGGCGTTGCGCGCGAAATTGCCCGAGGAGCTACGCGCGCTCCCACTGCGATTCGATATCGCGCGTTGCGCGTTTCGACCGACCGGTTCGTCCCTCCGCAATTTCCTCTATCGCCCGGAAACAGACGACGTCGTCTCGCTCATGAAGGACGACGGAATAAGTCAGAGCGTTAAAAGCTTTCGCATTTGCCGTGTCTACGGGCGCACGCGAGACGGCCGCGAGGCGATCGTTAGCGCGTTTAATAGTCTGACGGGCGGAATCGTAGACGACGCGACAAACGTCTAGCGGAATGAGGAGCGTCGGATTGAAGGGAACCAAAGGGGCAATACTAGCGTCGTGCGCGCTAATAATCGCGATCGCGGTCTTTGCGTTCGCGCTGCGGTCGAGCGCTACGCTTCCGTTGACCTGGGACGAAGGGGACGCGTTCAATCGCGGATCGCAACTTATCGCGTGGCTCGACGCGCTCCTTCTTTCGCCGCCCGAACTGCGCGCAAAGTCGGACGCCGACGCGTCGAAACGCGAGCAGGAAGCGCGGCGCTACTTTAGCGCCCTACCCTCGCGCGGCGCGCTCTTTGCCGAAGAGCCGCTCGCGGCGGCGTTTCCGCACGTCGTCTATCGCGAGGGCCATCCTCCGGGCGCGTCCTGGACGATCGCGCTGAGTCGTCGCGTCGCGCCGGCGTTGGGACTCTCTATGACGAGCGCGTCGTCCTATCGCGTCGGGTTTCTTTTACTTTTCGCGACGGCGATCGGCGCCGTCTTCTATCGGGTAGCGCGTTCATTTGGGCTCGGAACGGGCCTGCTGATCGCCGTTTTGATCGTTTCTTCCCCTCGCCTCTTTGCGCACGCGCAGATAGCCGGGGGCGATTCGCTTCTCATTTCGTCGTGGGCGCTCGCATGGTCGCTCTTCGACGCGGCGCGGCGCAGTTGGCGTTACGCGACGCTCTGGGGCGTCGCAATTGCGATCTCGCTTTCGGCGAAATTCAGCGGCTTCATTCTGCCGATCCCTTTTGCGCTCGTCGCGCTGATTGAATTACTGCGTCGTCGAAATCGCGAGCAGACGTTGGCGTGCGCGCGCCTCGCGTTTGGATTTGCGCTCGCTCTCGCGATCTTTTTCGCTATTTCGCCCGTTTTGTGGCGCGCGCCGTTCAAGGGCTTCGCCGCCTTCTGGACGCTCAATACGGAACGTTCGGAATTCAATATTCCGATCTATTTCTTCGGCGAATTCTATTCCCCCACGCGTCCCTTGCCATGGTGGAACGGCTTCTTCTGGCCCTTCGCAACGCTCCCTTCGAGTCTGCTAGCGCTATGTTGTTTCGGATTCTTTCGTCGCGGACGTCGCGTTATTTGGGGGCGGGAGGGATTTGAGCGCGCGTTCTGGACGGCGGTCGCGCTCGCGGTCGCGCTTCCAATAACGCGCGGGTTTCCCGGCCTGCCGGTGCACGACGGGTCGAGACTGCTGATCGCGTCGACGCTCTTTTGGTCGATCCCGGCGGGACTCGGGGCGCGTTGGCTCGCTTTACGCGGCTCGCGGTTTGTCGCGCGTCAGATAGCGAACGTCAATAATCGTGAGCGAAGAAGTCGAAGGCGTCGACGGTTCTTGCGCGCGTCGACTTGCCTTATCGCGCTCGTCGCTTCGCATAACCTCTTCGTTTTAATCGACGTCGCGCCGCAATATCTTTCGTACTATAACGCGCTGATCGGCGGGGTCGTCGGCGCGACGCGTCGTGGATTCGAGCCGACTTACTATTGGGACGCGCTCGACGCGGAAGTCGCGACCGGGTTGCGCGCCGCGGTCGATCGTTCTCGTCAATCGGGCGACTCCTCCGGGCTCCTCTTCGGTTCCTTCTCCAGTCAGACGCTCGATTATTACGCGCAATGGAACGCCTTTGGCACGGAGGAATTAGCGACGATTTCCGAGCCGTCGTCCGTCGGTTCGCTCGCGCAATTCGGATACTACGTCGTTCAGAATCGTCCGAGCGGTCTTACGCCATTTGACGTCGCAGTAATAAAAGACGCTCAACCGATATTTATCAAAAGAGTTAAGAATCCAGGATTATCACGTCTCTTTCGTCAAGGTCGACCCGGCGTCGTCGTTTTGCGCGTCTACGATATGCGCGACGTTCTCAGAGTCGTTTCACAACCCCCAGATCAAGGATAACGCGTTATGAAAGAATCTTTTCGCACGCTCGTCGTCGGCGTTACCGGACGCCGCCATATCGCGCCGTACGCGCTTCGCGCCGTGGAAGAATCTACGCGCGCCATTTTCGACTTTCTCGCGCAAGTAGAAGACGCGCACGTCGTTCTAGAAACAGGGCTCGCGATCGGCGCCGACTCGCTCGCGGCGCGCGCGGCGCTCGACGCGAAAAGACGCGGCGCTAAGCTCCTCCTTCGCGCCGTTCTACCTATGCCGCAACATGAGTATTCCAAAGATTTTAAGACGACGTCGGAACCGGGAACACCCTCAGAACTTGACGATTTCCGCGCGCTCGTCGACGCGTGCGACGACGTCGTTGAGATTCCAATCGTAGAACGTAAAACAAACGGCGAATTCTCACGCGAGGCGCAATACGCCGCGCTAGGCGAACGGCTCGTTCGAGAGTCCGACCTCCTACTCGCCTACTGGAGCGGCGACGCGTCTAAGAATAAGCCGGGCGGTACGGTCGACGTCGTTACGAGAAAGCTGCGCGCAATCGCGACCGGCGCGCGAGGACGCGTCCTCTCCATTGCGACCCCGGAGAACTTCCGCGAAAAAAACCCAGACGGCTCAAAACGATTTCGACCGGAACTGATCGACTCGCCCGGCGCATGCGCGCTCGATTCCGGCGCCTTCGCGCCCGTCGCATCCGCGTTGGAATCGCTCGCGTCCGCGCTCGACGTTACTCTTCAGCGCACAGAATGAGATGAACGTTGCGCCCCAACCGCTGCGCCCAGCGTTCGGCTTCGCTTCCTCTGTAGACCTTAAGGGTGACGCTGGGCGGAAACGCGTCGGACGCGATTTCGCGAACGCCAAAAGGAATCTCGACGGACTCGAGCCCCGTGCACCCCTGAAACGCGCGCGCTCCGATCGTTTGCAGCAACTTCGGCAACTTAATCGTTCTGAGAGATCGACAGCAAGCAAACGCTTCCGAACCAATCGCGACCGTTCGCTTGCTCAACTTAACCTCGCGCAAAAGTTGGCAGTTGGCGAAGGCGCGTTCGCCGACGCGCTCGAGTCCGCGCGGCGCTCGAACTTCGGTCAAGCGAGGGCAAGCCGCGAACGCATTGGCGGCGATTTCCGTAACGTCGACTCCTTCGATAACGTCGGGTATCGCCAGCGCAACGACGTTCGCGTCTTTAACGCCTTCAATGACGACGCTGTAGCCGCTTGCGCCAACGCGGTACCTGAGGAGTTCCATAGCGGAATCGCCCGGCTTCTGGCGCGCCTTATTTCTAACGCGATCGCCGTGCCGCAACAAGAGATCGAAAAGGAACGCGCCAATCCCAATAAGGACGGAGGGCGCGACGATCGCCATAAGAAAAGCTAGCCAAAAGCCAAAGCGATCGATTAACGCAAGAAAGCCGACTATGAGAACGATTACGAGCGAAAGAACGAATCTGCTGTAACGCATGAGCCAAAAGGCGTCGCTAATATCGTCCCAAGAATTATTCTCCGACATGGCGCGTCTCCTTTACAAAAAAGGCGCCGCGCGGAACGCGACGCCAGGTTCGTTTCGTCGTTACGCGTCGCGAAGCGCGGCGTTAACGATCTCTTGAGCTTCCGCGAGAATCCGTTCAAGATGCTCTTCGCTCTTAAAGGACTCGCCGTAAATCTTATACGCCATTTCCGTCCCGGAAGGACGCGCCGCAAACCAGCCGTTCGACGTTACGATCTTGAGTCCGCCTATTTCCGCGCCGTTCCCGGGCGCCCTCGTTAGACGCGCTATTATTGCGTCCCCCGCCAAGGTTTCAGAAGTTACCTGATCCGGCGTCATTCTCTTGAGCGCGTCCTTAATCGCCAACGTCGCGGGCGCCTCGACGCGTTTATAGAACGGCGCGCCGAACTTTTGCGCGAGTTCAAGATAGATCGTTCCAGGATCCTTGCCCGTCTTCGCCAGGATTTCCGCCGCGAGGAGATTGAGAATCACACCGTCCTTATCGGTCGTCCAGACGGAGCCGTCGAATCGCAAAAAGCTCGCGCCCGCGCTCTCTTCGCCCCCGAAGCAGATTTCCCCGTTAAAGAGACCCGGCACAAACCACTTAAACCCAACCGGAACTTCAATCAACTTACGCCCGGCGGCGGCGACGACTCGATCGATAATTGCGCTCGAAACGAGCGTCTTGCCAATGCCAAGACTAGACGACCAGGTCGGACGATTCTTAATGAGATAATCGACGACGACCGCAAGATAATGGTTCGGATTCATGAGCCCGAGACTTGGCGTTACGATTCCATGACGATCGGAGTCGGGATCGTTCGCAAACGCAATATCGAACTTATCTTTGAGCGCGACGAGTTTGCGCATAGCCCACGGGCTGGAGCAATCCATTCGAATCTTACCGTCGTGATCGATCGACATAAAGGAAAAAGTCGGATCGATTTTATCGTTCACCACCGTAATATCGAGCCCATATTTCTCGGCGATCGGTCGCCAATATCCAACGGCGGCGCCTCCGAGCGGATCGACGCCAATGCGTATCCTCGCGGCGCGAATAGCGTCGAGATCGACGACGTTGGCGAGATCGTCGACGTAATCGTCGACGTAATCGATCTGACTCGTCGTCGGCGCGGCGAGCGCCTCCTGATACGACGTAAATTTAACGTCGCGATTGCCGTTTTGCAGGTATTCGTTCGCGCGCGTCTCAATCCAGTTGGTAATATCGAGATCGGCGCCGCCGCCGTTCGTCGTATTATATTTAAGCCCGCCGTCGGTCGGAGGATTGTGGGACGGCGTAATAATAATCCCGTCGGAATAATTCGCGCCGCGCGACTTATTGGCGGCGAGAATAGCGCGCGAAACGGCGGGAGTCGGAGTTACGCCGTTGTCTCGCTGAACGAAAGTCGCGACTCCATTGGCGGCGAGCACGCCAAGCGCGGTCTTCTGCGCGGCGTCGGAGAGCGCGTGCGTGTCCTTGCCGAGCCAGAGAACCTCGGGCTCGCCGTCCGGCGCCTGCCGCCGCCAATCGACGATCGCTTGCGTAATCGCTTTAATGTGCGCTTCGTTAAAGGAGCCTTCGCTCGCTTTACCGCGATGCCCGCCGGTGCCAAACCGCACGCGCTGTTCCGGCGCGTCCAAATTCGGCGCTTTCTCGTAGTAATCGCGTTCCAGCGCCGCGACGTCGATAAGATCGGACGCTTCCACCGGTTGACCGGCTCGTTCGGAAATCATAGCATTCTCCTCCAACTCTGTCGTTTTGTCCCACGCGTCGCGTCGGCTAACCTCGCCGTCTGCGCACGTATGAGAACTCGAAACTCTTTTCAAGCTCTTCGCCAAGATCAAAGACGTCGTCGAAATCTTCGCGCGTATCGTTCTCCGCCTGCGATATTTCGCCTATGCTGATCAAATTGTATACTATGTCGCCAATATCGCTCGTCGTGCGTATGCCAAGTTGCGCGAGAACCTCGGGCGCCATATAGCCGAATTGATCGGTCGCGTAATCGACCGCGTACCGACACAGCGCCGCGCCGGTGATATGACCGCCGTTCTCGCCGTACTCCTCCATAGACTCTTCATTGCTTGGAATACCGACGAAAAGCGCGTACTCGAGAACGTCTTGGACGAAATCGTACGATTGAAGCGAAAAACGCTTATCGCGTCGCACCAATTCCAATAAAGGTTTTGAACTGTTCATAACGTCCCCAACTTAACGAATGATCAGATCGCGCTCCAACGGCGTCATACTCGCGACTGCTTGTCCAAGACGATCGTCGTGCCGGACAGCTTCTTTGTCGTGTACTCGTAGCGCGCAAATATCATGCGACCGGCGCTCGTCTGCAGCACGCTCGTTACCGTTACGACGACGCGCTCGGCAATATGCGGACGCCCCTGATCGACCACGACCATCGTGCCGTCGTCCAAGTACGCGACGCCCTGCCCGATTTCTTCGCCCGTCTTAACAATATCGACTTCAAAACGCTCGCCCGGTAGAAATACGGGACGAAGCGCGCTTGCAAGATCGTTAAGGTTAATCACCGTTACGCCCTGAAGCTTCGCGACTTTATTAAGATTGTAATCGTTCGTTACCAATTTGCCTTCGAGACGCTTGGCGAGCGCGACAAGTTTCAGGTCGACCGGCTGATTCGCGTATTCCGCAAGTTCAGAGTCGTCGATCTGAAGATCAACCCCCGACATATTCTGCAATCGACTCAAAACGTCCAAACCGCGGCGACCGCGCGTGCGCCTATTGCGATCCGCGCTGTCCGCTATATGTTGCAACTCCACGATTGCGAAACGCGGCATGAGGAGCGGACTGTCGACCAATTTCGTCTCCATAACGTCCGCAATACGTCCGTCGATCACGACGCTCGTGTCCAAGATGAGAGGCTTAACGCCCTTCACGTTCCGCTGAAATTCAACGTACGGAATAATGAAACGAAAATCGTTGCGCGTCTGCAGAAGAAAGCTGACCCCGCAGTAGCTAAAGATCAGCAATAGCGTCGCCGTTACGCACTGGCGAATCTTGTCGGGAGACGACGCGCCGTCCCCTACCTGATCCGCAAAAAAAGGCTCCAAAGCAAGCCCCATCAGGTACGTCGTTACCAAACCGATAAGGAGACCGAAATAAACCGCTGAGATCCATTCAATCTTCTTCTTCGGAAACGCCATGTCGAGCGCTATCACGCCAAGCGAGCTAAAAACCAGTAAGAAAAAGGTCGTTAGCCCCGCAGCGCTGGAACCAGTCGCCCCGGCCCGAACGATCGACACGCCGACCCCGCTCGTCGCCAGAATGAAAATACAACGCAAAATTAACAAAGGCATACGAATCTCCTTAACTTTCCATCTCTATCAAACGCGCGTCCGAGCGCTTCGGCGCCCAGGCTCGCGCGACTACGCTCCGCTCCCCTGCGTCTCATTATAATGGCTAAAAGAAAAACAACTAGGGGAAACGAATCAAATGATCGCATTTTTACCGATTTGTCCTAAACGCAGCGCGCGCAACAATCGTTACAATCAAAACAACCGTCAACCTTGTCAAGTCGCCGAGCGCGCCGTCGCATTCGGCAACCTCGACAAAACGCTTCAGTTCGGTCGAAACATTTTCCTTTACGCAACGTTTAACGCTAATGGCGCCCCGTCGCGTCAAGAGATCATAGGAAAGTCGCGACTTTGTGTTGCGCAACGTGGATTTTGAGTATAATATTGTAAGCGAGACGGTCGAGCGCGATACGCGTTCGCCAGCTCGCCGCAATGAAAGACGCGCGAAACGTTCGCGCGCTATTGTTACTCAAGACGGTCGCCACAGCCGCAGACATGTAGGAGCGCCTTTAATGGTCAAAAAATTTTTTACGAGCGAATCGGTTGGCATGGGTCATCCGGACAAGGTCGCGGATAGAATTTCCGACTCCATCCTCGACGCCTGCCTCGCGCAAGATTCAGAGAGTCGAGTCGCGTGCGAGACCCTCGTCACCACCGGAATGGCGGTCTTAGCCGGCGAAATTAGAACGAACGCGCAAATCGATTACCAACAGATAGCGCGCGACGCTATTCGACGCATTGGATACGTCGACGAAGAATTCGGCATGAGCGCCGACTCATGCGCCGTTCTCGTCGCGCTCGGCAAGCAGAGTCCCGACATCGCTCAAGGCGTCGACGCGTCCGAAACGAAAGACGTCGGCGCCGGCGACCAAGGGCTAATGTTCGGGTACGCCTGCAACGCGACCGCCGAGTATATGCCGTTGCCGATCGCGCTCGCGCACCGCATAATCAACCGTCTCTCGGAGCATCGCTTCAACAGGACGGTCGGCTGGTTGCGTCCCGACGCGAAATCTCAGGTTACCGTCCAATTTGAGGACGACAAACCGGTTCGTATCGACGCCGTCGTCCTTTCGACTCAGCACAATCCCGACGTCAGCCAGGAAGAAATCCACGACTGGGTCAAACGCGAGGTCATCCTCCCGTCCCTGCCGCCGGAGCTCGTCGACGACGCGTTGAAGTTTTACATTAACCCGACGGGTCAGTTCGTTACCGGCGGTCCTCATGGGGACGCGGGGCTGACGGGTCGCAAGATCATCGTCGACACCTACGGAGGCTGGGCGCGACACGGCGGCGGCGCGTTCTCCGGTAAGGACGCGACGAAAGTCGATCGAAGCGCGGCGTACATGGCGCGCTATATCGCCAAGAACGTAGTCGCGGCCGGTCTTTCGGACTCGTGCGAGGTTCAGTTGTCGTACGCGATCGGGGTCTCGGACCCTGTGAGCGTGCTCGTTGATCTCGGCGCGACGGGTCGCGCGGATCCGGAACGCGTTTCCGACGCGGTACGCGAAATTTTCCCGCTCACGCCGAGCGGTATTATCAAGGGCTTGCGCCTCAACCGACCGATTTTTGAACGCACTTCGTTCGGCGGTCACTTCGGGCGTAGCGCGGACGGCGCGTACAGTTGGGAACAGAATTTGGGAGTCGCTTCGGACGACTACTTCACGTGGGAACAGACCGATAAAGCGTCCGAACTAGCCCAACTTTTAAGATAACGCGAATTAGACCGCGCCACGACTTGCGCGTTTTTGTTTTTTGCGTTATAATCGAACAAGGTAGCGAGGCGAGTTGCGCAATTGGGATCGCGCAAACGAGACGTCGACGCTCAACATTCAACATTAGGAAAACGGTAATACAATGAAAATTACTCGTCACGAATTCCTCAAAACCGTCGCGCTCGGCGGTCTTTCCACCACGCTCGCCAGTCTCGGCAAAATCTCGTTGCTCGCGCAGGAAGGCGCCGACGGCGCTAAGAAAGTCGACTTCGTCGCGCTACTTGGCGGCGAACCCGCTCCTATGTTTGAAAAGGGCATGGCCGCGCTCGGCGGGATTGAACGCTTCGTTAAGAAGGGCGATCGCGTTACCATTAAGCCGAATATCGGTTGGGACAAGACGCCCGAGCTCGCCGGCAATACGAATCCCGACCTGGTCGTCGCGCTAATCAACGCGTGCAAGGACGCCGGCGCGAAAGAAATCGTCGTTTTCGACAATACGTGCGACAACTGGCGCATGTGCTACGAGCACAGCGGCATTGAGGCGGCGGCGAAGAAGGCGGGCGCGATCGTCATGCCGGCGAACGAAGAACGTTACTATCGCGAAACGGCGTTGCCGAAGGGAGTCGCGCTCAAGTCGGCGATGATTCACCAAGCGATTCTCGACTGCGACGTATGGTTCAACGTGCCGGTTCTCAAGAACCACGGCGGCGCGAAGATGACGATCGCCATGAAGAACCTCATGGGCGTCGTTTGGGATCGTCAGGCGTTCCATCGCAAGGGTCTGGATCAGAGCATTGCGGATATCGGCACGCTCGCGAAGCCGGCGGCGCTCAATATTGTCGACGCCTACCGCATTATGAAGACGAACGGACCGCGCGGTCGCAACGCGTCGGACGTCGAGCTCACCAAGGCGCTCTTCATGTCGACGGACCCGGTCGCGGTCGACACGGCGGCGACGAAGTTCTTCGGACAATTCGTCAACATGCCGCTCGAGAACGTCAAGTATCTCCCGATGGGCGAAGCGCACAAGCTCGGCACGATGGACGTATCCGCCCTCGGTCAAGAGCGCTTTAAGCTCTAATTTATCCAGCGCGTACGCGCGAGGCAACCGGCGCGGATTCTTCGCGATTATCGAATCCGCGTTCGGCGCCGCGCGCGTTCTCGAGGATTACAACTAGGATCAAATAGTCGGACGTTACGCGCGTTCCGGCTATTTTTATAACGGCGTCGGCGCAAGCGCCAGCGCGTTTTTTCGTCAGCGCAAGTTTCGTTAAACGGTACGTCCTGTTATGATATATAGACTTCTCAAATTTATTCGCGTGGTCGTCGCCATTTGCGTTTTGCTCGCATTCGTTGCGTTTTTCCTGGATCTGGCAGATCTTCCGAGCAAGATTTCGCCGATTATGGAGAAGATTCCGGCAAGCGCTACGATCGAGCGTTTCTCCGACTGGTTCGCAACGCACGCGCACTGGCTCGCTAAAGTTCAATTTGTTCCGTCGTTCCTGGCGAGCAGTTTTATCGTTTTCGGCTCGCTGGTCGCGCTTACGCTTGTTTTCGGACGCGTCTACTGTTCCGTCGTGTGTCCGCTCGGTATTCTTCAAGACGTAATCGCGTGGTTCGGTCGCCTGGTCGCGCGCTTTATACCGCGCGGTAAGGACGCGCAGGGCAATAAAATCAAAAAGCCCAAGACGTGGCGCAACTACGAGTATCGGAAGAATCCGATCGTCTGGCGGATCGCGTTCCTTATCATCGCGCTCGCCACGATTCCGCTCGGACTCTTCTACTTCGGTCTCATTGAGCCGTACGGGGCGTTCGGTCGAATCGTCGTCAACCTCTTTAAACCGGTCTATTTGGCAATAAACAACGCGGCTTACGCGTATTGCAACGAGCACGAACTTTCTCAATACGCATTCTATCATATTGAGGTTCGCAGCGAGAGTTGCGGCGCGCTCCTCGTGGGAATTATTTCCTTTGTCGCGCTCCTCGTCTTTGCGGGACGTTGGGGCCGACTCTACTGCAATTCGGTCTGCCCCGTTGGAACGATACTCGGCGCGCTCTCGCGCTTTTCCTTCTTCCGCGTTCGCATCAATCAGGATCGTTGCATTAAGTGCGGAATGTGTTCGAAGGCGTGCAAGAGCTCGTGCATTGACGTCGCCAACAAACGCGTCGACGCGAGCCGCTGCGTCGTCTGCTTCGACTGCTTCAGTCGCTGCAAGAAGGGCGCGCTCTCCTACTCTCTTTGCGGCGGCAAGTCAACCGACGCCGAAGAGGCCAAGACGGACGGCGCGACGACCAGTTCCGCGCTCGACGAGACGACGGCGCGTGAAAAATCCAGATTGCAGAAGGAAATTCAGAGCTTCGATCGCAGCAAACGCCAGTTCATAACGCTCTCCCTTCTCGCGACGACCTCCGCGCTCGCAAGCGTAGCCGTCGGCGACGCGCAAGAAGAGGCGGCGCCTCTCGATCTCGCCCCGACCGAAGACGAAGGAGAAAAGCCCGCGGACTACGGACTTACGCCCTTTAAACGCGAATACATGATCTCGCCGCCGGGCTCGCAATCGCACAAGCGGTTCACAGAGCGTTGCGTCGGATGCCACCTTTGCGTTGCGAAATGTCCCCAGCGTATTCTCAAGCCGTCCGGTTTCGAATTCGGAATCCAGAACTTTATGCAGCCTCGCTTGGACTTCGGTCCGCAACGCTTCTGCAATTTCGACTGCACGGTATGCGGCGAGGTTTGTCCGACGGGCGCTATTCTGCCGCTAACAATGGAAGAAAAGCACCTCGTTCAGGTTGGGCGCGTCGTTTTCATTAAGGAGAACTGCATCGTCTACGCCAAAGACACGAGTTGCGGCGCGTGCTCGGAACACTGCCCCACGCAGGCGATACACATGGTTCCCTACAAGGAGAATCTCACGATTCCCGAGACGGACGAAGAACTTTGCGTCGGTTGCGGCGGCTGCGAGTCGATCTGTCCGGCGAAACCGTTCCGCGCCGTCTATATCGAGGGCAATCCTGAACACAAGCAGGCGAAGCCGGTCGAAGTCGGGGAAACGAAGGAAGTCGACAACGTCGATTTCGGATTCTAACGAGTTTTCCTATCGCTTTTAACGAGAACGCCGCGCGCGAACCGAATTCGCGCGCGGCGTCTTTTCTTTTGACAAAGTATTCGTTATTCCTTCGACTCGTCCTTCTTATCGCTTTTGCGACGCCGACGATTCCGTTTGCGTCGTTTTTTCTCGTTCCCTTGCACGCCGTCTCGCTGTTCGATCGGAAAATCGCCGTAATCGGGAAACGCCGTTATGCACTTTAAATGGTCGTCGACGAGGTCGGCGACAATCCGAATCGGCACGCCGTAACGCTCTTCCACGCACACGAAACGCGCGGGCGCGTCGTCGTCGGGTATAAAGGTCGGGGACGCTTCCTGGCGGAACCATCGCGTATTATTGTCGGCGAGCACGTCGGAGACCTCGAACATGAAGCGCTCCCCGGTCCAGAAGTCTGGAATCTGAGTTTTCCCGTATTTCGCCGCGTCCGGATTGCCGTGTCCTCCGGACCATCCGGTAATAGTCGTCGCGGCTTCTTCTTCAGCGCCGTCCTCGTTGCGCTGCACTCGAATAATAGGGGTCCCTTCGAGAATATGACGAGTCGTTTCCGGATCGACGAGATTATATCCGGATCGCTGCGCGTTGAGCGCCAGCTGCTCGTGCACGTACCGGTATCGTTCGTAACGTTCGACGAACTCGTTAGTCGTCGAGATCGCCGGATGATACATATCGTCGTAGAGTTGAATCTTCTCGCTCGAGACAAACCAAGGCGAGTCTGGAACAATGCGCAATCCGACCGTCTCGCCGAATTCGTTGACAGTTCGTATCGTCGTCGTCATAGTCTCTCCTTACCAAACGTACTTCTTAGCGATCGCACGGGCGCGAGCGCCTCCGTCTGCAAGTTAGCACACGCGGCGCCAAATATGGGCGCAAAAAAACGAAACGCCGCGCGTCTACGCAACGTTTCGTTCTTATTGCTAATCAGAACGGCGGCGCCTAGCGTTCGGTCGCTTTCTCGTAAACGTCGAGCATCGTCGAAAGGACGCGCTGCGTATTTTCGTCTTCCTTTTCGCTCGCGTTGTAGCGGTCGTACATTTTCTGAACGTCCGGACCGCGCAAAAGCGAACCGTTCGTCGTTAGCTGACGTTCAAACGCTTCCAGCGCACGGCGACGCGTCGCAAGATCGTAGCGCGTATCGCCGATGAGTTCGACGAGACGATTCTGCGCGTAGCTCGTCTTAATCGATCCGGCGAAATCGAGCCCGACGTCAAAGAGCGCCGGCGTCGAAAGATAGCGCGACGTCAGCTCGTTAATATTGTCGAGCGAGTAAATATTCGGACGAGACGTTACGAGCGCCAGGAGCGCGCGCGCGGAGCGTACCGACGCCACAAGGCGAATATCCGCGTCGACCGGTTCGACCCCGGAACGTTCGCGAAGATTCTGCAACGCCCAGGACGCCGTTTCAAGATCGTACGGCGTCGGCGTTACAAAGACGTTAGGTTCCGCGCCGACCTTCGAACGCGCAAGCGACTCTTCCCAATCGTCGTCAAATCCGACAAGCAGGGGCGCGTCCGCCGTGCGAGGATCCGCGCGCAACGCCTGAGCAAGCGCGCTAAGATCCGGATTACGAACCGTGGCGTTCACGTAGACGAATTCAACGTCCGCGTTATTCTGCGCCGCAAGGAGAACGTCGCGACCCGACGTCGCAGGAATCGTGCGATAGCCGAGCGTCAGGAAGACCTGACCCAATCTCGTCGCGTCCGCAAGTTTCGGAGTCGCGACGACGACGACCTTCTGACCCGTCGACGTCGAGAACCATTGCAACGCGTCGACGACTCGACTGGAGCCAATATAGGATCGTTCAGGATTCCACTTGACGATCGCCGTGAGCGCCTGATAACGCGCGCGACGGCTGGAGCACATCGCCGCTTGAACGATCGGCGACATTGAGCCGTCCGTCGTCGCAAGGAGGGACGCGTCGCCAGACTGCGCGAGAATGGCGAGCGGAATAAGCGCGCCGTTATAATGCTTCGTCGCAAGCGCATACCGCACGCCGCGAACGAGATCGACCGTCGCAATTTCGGGGAACTCTTGAACGAACGCGTCGGCGCCGCGATCGACGGAATCGAGGCCAACGCGATAAGCCTCGCGTTCCGCAACGGCGGTCAGCGCCAGCTCCTGGAGAGTCGCGCGTTTAACGCCGGACGCGTCGGACGCGCCCTCGCTCAGTCGATAGGCGGTCAGCGCCCAGCGCGCCGCTTCCGAGCGATACGCTTCCGCGAGGGGAACGGACGCGCAATCGACGTTATTCGAGTCGGCGTTCCATGTCCAAAGCTCGACGGCGTCGTCGACGACGGGATAGAAGACCAATTCGCGATTATAATAGCCCAACGCGTTGCGATACGCGTCCGCAACCACCGACTCCAAGGCGGGAACCTCGCCATGCAAGCTAATTAACTCGTCGGCGAGCGCGTTGCGACTCGAACCGCTCGCCTTGTCATAATATCGGATCGCAAGCTCAAGGGCGACGCGCGCGTCGGCGCGATCCCCGAGCGTTGGGGCAAGCGCGACGACCGCGGCGTCCGGCGCCTCGCGAACGCAAGCGACGAGCGCGTTCGTCCCATCTCCCTCGAAAAAGGCAAAAACGTCCGACGCGACGCGACTGCGCGCCTCGTCCCCTGAAAGAAGCTCCGCAACGAGCGCCTTAATCGCCGTCCGACCGCCGCGTCGCAGTCGCACGAGCGCGCTCGATCGCTTTTGCTCAACGTCCGAACGCAG
Organism: uncultured Planctomycetota bacterium; assembly: GCA_902803085.1. Taxonomy (GTDB): domain Bacteria; phylum Planctomycetota; class Planctomycetia; order Pirellulales; family Thermoguttaceae; genus RUG369. The sequence goes on along the minus strand of CADCOO010000057.1, from coordinate 5,246 downwards.
GTCGTCGAGCGCGGCGCGCAGATTCGCGTCGTCTTCCCAGTAGGTTTGCGCGCGCGTGAGCAACTTCTCGTAGGTCGTCTCGCCAACCGGACCGATTCCAGGATGCGCAACGAGATAGACGGCGCGACCGGTCGTGAGCTGATCGAGCGCGTTCGCCGTCGCTTCGGCGGTCGCCGCAGGCGCGGTCGACGCTTTTTCAACGAGGAGCTTTGCAAATTCAACGCGGCCAATTCGCGCGACGCGCGCGGCGGCGGCGTACCATTCGACGTCGGTCTGCGGCGTCGTCGCCAAGATCGTGCGTTCCGCCGGAGTTAGCGTCGCGAAGAAATCCTCTTCCGTTTTGAGCTCGTCGGGGACGTCCTCGGGCCGCGCGTATTGCGAACGAGGGTCGTCGGGATTAGACTTAGCTTTCGCCGGTTCCTTCTCGGCGTCGACGTTCGTCTCGCTAATAGCGGACGGGGCGAAAGGCTCGGTCGCGTCGGTTTCGGAATCGAACGGGCTAGCCTCCTCTTGCGCGTCCTCGGCGTCCTCTTCGTCGCCGAAGAGACCGTCGCTCTCTTCTTCGTCCTCATCGGAGCCGAACTCGCCAAAGGGATCCTGCTCGTCCTCTTGTCCGACGGCTTGACCCGGCGCGCCGCCGACGTAGCAAGGGGCGATCGCGTCGAGCGCGCTTGTAACCGCGCAGACCAGGCAGTAAGCGAGAATATATCGTATAACTTTTCGCATGACGTCTATCCAATATGTTCATAGCGCTCGCGCGCGGCAAGCGCAAAGGACCGACCTTAAGCCGCGCCGAGACGCGACTACTCCAGTTTACGGCGTGTTTCTATATTATAATGGCGGCTTGCGCGCTTAACCATAGCGCAAAGGAAAAAATATCTCTTTTTAGCGGGTCTCCTTTCACAATCTCGGCGCCGTCAATTTAATAGAAACAGAACGGCTATCTTGTCCAGACTATCCTATCCGTTTATTTTGTTTCAATAACGTCGATCGCGCCGAAATAAGCGCACGCCGACTTGAAAAAATAGCGCGTTCCGTTTATAATGGAGGGGAAGCGCGCGGGGCCGCGGCGTTCCCTACCCTGCGGAACGATTCGCGCGCACTAATTCCATCGGCAATCTCAGAATTGCGAACCCCAAAAGAATGAGGAACCTACAGTGACTTCGAAATTAACGGAATCGACCGCCTGGCGTAATCTCGCGGCGCATCAGCAAGAACTTCAATCGGTCTCCATGCGCGAACTCTTCGCCAACGATCCCGAACGCTTTCAGAAATTCTCGATCGAATACGCCGATATCCTATACGACTTTTCGAAGAATCGCATAACGGAAAAGACGCTCGAACTCCTCGTCGCGCTCGCAGAACAAGCGCAGATTAAGGAAAAGGCGGAAGCAATGTTCGCAGGCGAAAAGATCAACGTTACCGAGCGGCGCGCCGTACTTCACACGGCGTTGCGTAATCGTTGCAACTCGCCCGTCTACGTCGACGGAAAGGACGTCATGCCCGACGTCAATCGCGTGCTCGAGAAAATGAAAGTCTTTAGCGCGCGCGTGCGCTCCGGGGAATGGAAGGGCTATACCGGCAAATCGATAACCGACGTCGTTAATATTGGAATCGGCGGCTCCGACCTTGGTCCGTGCATGGTCTGCGAAGCGCTCGCGCCCTATCAGACGAACATAACGCCGCACTTCGTCTCGAACGTCGACGGCACGCACATCGCCGAGACGCTCAAGAGACTCGATCCGGAAACGACCCTCTTTATCGTCGCGTCCAAGACCTTTACGACGCAGGAAACCATGACGAACGCGGAATCCGCCAAGTCGTGGTTCCTCCAAGCCGCGAAAGACGAAACCGCCGTCGCCAAGCATTTCGTCGCGCTCTCAACGAATAGGGAAGCGGTCGAGAAGTTCGGAATCGATCCCGACAATATGTTTGAATTCTGGAACTGGGTCGGCGGACGATATTCGCTGTGGTCTGCGATCGGTCTGAGCATTGCGCTCGCCGTCGGGTTCGAGAACTTTGAAGAACTCCTTACGGGCGCGCACGAAATCGACGAATACTTCCGTTCAACCCCCTATCGCCAGAATATCCCCGTGATTATGGCGCTCCTCGGCGTTTGGTACAATAACTTCTGGAACGCTGAAACGCAGGCGATTCTTCCCTACGATCAGTATCTGAGACGATTCCCCGCGTACCTCCAGCAGGGCGATATGGAAAGCAACGGCAAGGGCGTCGATCGCGAGAACCAGCGCGTCGACTACTCGACGGGTCAGATCGTATGGGGCGAGCCGGGCACGAACGGTCAGCACGCGTTCTATCAGCTCATTCACCAGGGTACGAAGTTGATTCCTTGCGACTTCCTCGCGCCGGTTCAGACGCACAATCCGATTGGGGATCATCATCAGAAGTTAATCGCGAACTTCATTGCGCAGACCGAAGCGCTCATGAAGGGCAAGACGGAAGAAGAGGCGTACGCAGAGCTAGTCGCGTCCGGACTCGACGACGCGGAAGCGCGTCGGCTCGCGCCTTCGAAGGTCTTCCCGGGCAATCGTCCGACGAGCTCTTTCTTTATTAAGAAAATCACGCCGAAGACGCTCGGCGCGCTCATTGCGCTATACGAAATGAAGATTTTCGTGCAGGGCATGATCTGGAACGTGAACTCCTTCGATCAGATGGGCGTCGAGCTCGGCAAGCAGCTCGCGAAGGCGGTTCTGCCGGAACTCGTCTCCGCCGCGCCGACGACCTCGCACGACTGCTCCACGAACGCGCTCGTGGAATATTTCAAAAAGAATCGATAGCGCGCGAATCTCCGATTAACTAACGACGCGTTCGTTCGGGTCTCCGAGCGAACGCGTTTTTCTTTTTTCGCTCCCTGTTTCGGTCAAAATATTGTAAAATCCGATAAAAAAGGTAAATATTAAGCTCTTTGCCTCTTTTTGAAAACCGATTTTGCCGATAAAATGGCGTGAAGTTATTGTTATTGAGTCGCGCCCCGCGCTGTTGCGGTTCGGCGCATATTGAAAACGATACCTTATGAAAGAAGCGGTTATGAAAAAGACCTTACTGGCGCTAGCTTCGCTAGCCGTCGTTATCGGCGCGTTTTGTTTCGGGTGCAAGCCGGCGAATCAGTCGCGCGAGCTACTCAACGTCTCGTACGACCCGACTCGAGAGCTGTACGAAGACTACAATAAACTTTTCGCCCAGCATTGGCTCGATAAAACCGGCGAAACGATCTCGGTCGAGAAGAGCAACGGCGGCTCGCGCGCGCAAGCGCGCGCCGTCGTCAACGGTATGGACGCCGACGTCGTTACGCTCGCGCTCGCGAGCGACGTCGATCTCGTCGGCGACGCGAAACTCTTCAAAGACGGCGCCGACGATCCGGACAGTCCCGAATACTGGCAGAAGCGTCTGCCGAACAATAGTTGCCCCTACTCCTCAACGATCGTACTACTCGTACGCAAGGGGAATCCGAAGAACGTGCAAGGCTGGGACGATCTCGCGCGCGACGACGTTAAAGTCGTAACCCCGAACCCGAAGACCTCGGGCGGCGCGTGCTGGAACTACCTCGCGCTCTGGGGGCACGCGCTCGACAAGGCGCTCGCGGAAGACGGCGGACTCGACGCGTATAAAGCGGGAACCGTCGACGAAGCGAAACGCGCGGCGGCGGAACAGGCGGCGTACGACTTCACAAAGAAAGTCTTTGCGAACGCGACGCGTCAAGGGATGCAAGCGGGCGCGCGCGGCGCGACGGACGATTTCGTTAAGAACGGCAACGGCGACGCCTTTATCGCGTGGGAGAACGAAGCGATTCTCGCAAAGATTTACTCAAAGGACGAGCTTGAAATCGTCGTGCCCGCGCTCACAATTAAAGCGGAGCCGCCCGTCGCGGTCGTCGATAAAGTCGTCGATCGCAAAGGGACGCGCGATATTGCGGAAGAGTACCTGAACTTCCTCTACGAGCCGGAAGCGCAGGAACTCATTGCGCAACATCATTATCGACCGTCGAATCCGGAAATTCTCGAGAAGCATCAGGGCGACTTCCCGCAAGCGACCCTCTTTACGATCGACGAAATCTTCGGAGGATGGCGCGAGGCCCAGAAAGTCCATTTTGGGCCCGATAGCTACTACGACAAAATGACGCTGGAAATTGCGAAGGAAGCGCAGTAGTTTTCCAGCGTATGTAATTCGCATGGCGCGACGCCTCGTTCGAGCGCGACTCGGACAAGGCGTTGCGCGCGTAATTTGACCCAATTTGATGGGGCGCGTCACGGACGACGCGTATACGATATGAGAATTGTTCAACGAAGCGTTTTACCTGGTTTTAATATTACCATGGGCTTTACGATCACGTATCTGTGCCTGATCGTACTGATCCCGCTCTCGGGTCTCTTTATCTTAACGTCCGGAGTCTCGCTCGCCGAAATGAAGGACGTTATGTCGAATCTTATCGTTAAGAAGGCGTTCTTTCTCACGTTCCGCTCGTCTTTTATCGCGGCGGCGGTCAACGCGTTCTTCGGACTGCTCGTCGCGTGGACGCTCGTGCGCTACAGGTTCGTCGGGCGACGTTTTATCGACGCGATCGTCGACCTGCCCTTCGCGCTGCCGACGGCGGTCTCGGGCATAGCGCTGGCGCGCGTCTATTCCGATTCCGGCTGGATCGGCAAGCTCTTTACGGAGACGGGCGCGATCGGCAAATACCTGCCTTTCGACGCGACGATTCGTAATACGGAGACGGGCGTAACGCTCGCGCTGATTTTTATCGGGCTTCCCTTTGTGATCCGGACGCTCCAGCCGGCGATCGAAGAGCTGGAGACGGAAGTGGAAGAAGCGGCGGCGAGTCTGGGCGCCTCGCGCTGGCAGACTTTCCGACGCGTTATCTTCCCAACAATTCTGCCCGCGCACATAAGCGGGTTCGCCATGGCGTTTGCGCGCGCGCTCGGCGAGTACGGCACCGTTATTTTTATCGGAGGCGTTATTCCCGGTAAGACTCAAACGATCTCGTGCGTAATCTTTGAAAAGGTGGAGGAGAATAATCTCGTCGCCGCCTCGGTTGTCGCGCTCGTTACCCTTGCGGTCTCCTTCCTTGTGCTACTGCTGATTAATCTCATGCAAGTCTGGGCGAATCGAAGGAGTAAGGCGGAATAGCTTTTCGAACTCGTAATCGTAGAAAGCTCGCTGAAGGAAAGATCAATACGCAACGTTCCTACCTATCCGGTAGAGCGTTGCGTTTTCTTTATCAACCATGG
>CADCOO010000056.1 GCA_902803085.1 uncultured Planctomycetota bacterium | reverse complement strand
GAATTCGACGCTAGTCCGGCGCCGTCTTCACTCGTGGAGGAAGCGTCGTCAAACGATTATTAAAACTACGCTCTATTATTGCGCGCTTGTTTTACAATTAACCAACCGCTATAATATCTCGTAGAGTTGAGAAAGCTCATCGTAGGGTTTTCATATAATCAAACAAAACGCCTAAACAACGCCCCTTAGGTAGAGGAGAAGCTCGCGATGGCGTCAATAGTGAATAATCTATCGCAAGTTGCCGAAACGTCGAATAACGACGCGTCGATCGTCGTCTACATTTTTATGGGGATCGCCACAATCGTCGCCGCCGTTCTCCTCGCGTTTCGCGACTTATTTGGCTCGCGCCCGTTGCGTAAAATGGAAAAGAATTTCGAGGATCATATCCGCGAACTCGCCAATCAAGGGGATCCGATCGCACAATGGGATCTCGCCAAATTAGAAGCTTCGGGCGGAGTCAAGCTTGCGGCAAAGTACGATCCCGATAGAATCGCGGACGACGACGCATTCGTCGTCGAGTACGGTTTCAACAACGCGAAGTCGGTCGATTGGACAAACGCGCGTTCGACGCTCATTAAGGCTGCGCAAAACGGTTGCGTCCCCGCGAAGGAGAAAATCGCCGTTATGCTCATGGAGCGCGGCGAGCCTCGCGCGGGCGAATTCTGGCGCGAGCTTGCCGAACGCGAGGTTCCTAGCGCGCTCGTAACGCTCGGTCAAGGCTATCTTGCGGGCAGTCATGTTCTGCAAGCGCCGCGCGAGCCGTTCATTGCGGCGAAGTATTTCGATCGCGCCGCCGCGCGCGGTTCTGCAGTTGGCGAGTACCTGCTTGGAACGTGCTATCGTCAGGGTCTGGGCGTAGATCAGGACTTCAAACGCGCGTTCGATCTTTTCGACGCCGCAGCTCAGGGCGGCGTTCCCGACGCAATCGACGCCCTGGCTTCGGCATATCTCACGGGCGAGGGAGTTGAAGTTAATCACGAGAAAGGAACGGAACTCCTGTACGCGGCGAGCGCGCTTGGCGTTCAAAACGCGACGGACGCGCTCGTTACCGAAGCGGAACGCGATAATCCCGACGCGCTCAATTGGCTGGCAATCGCCTGCGAAAACGGTCAGACGTTGAAGAGCGTCGCTACGGAACGCGTCTATACTTCGGCGGACGCGGAATCGCTCTTTCTCCGCGCGGCGCAAATTGGCGACGCCTTTGCCATGACGAATCTCGGCTTGCATTATGAAAAACAGAAACTCTGGGAGCAGGCGGAAAACTGGTACGCTCAAGGGGTCGAGCAGAATTCCAGCGAGGCGGCGGCGAAATTAGGCGCGCTCTATCTTACCAAACGCTATCGCGCGACGCACGGCGACCGCGCGGTCGAGCTCCTACGTCAGGCGTGCGACGCCAATGTCGGCAAGGCGGCGAACGCGCTCGCGCAATTGTACGCGCGCGGCGAATTCGTTCCACAAAGCGACGAGGAAGCGTTCAAACACTTTCTAATCGCCGCCGAACAGGGCGAGCCGGAGGCGATCTCAGAACTCGGCGAAAGATTTTGGAAAGGAAAAGGAACGCCGGTCGATCTGGATCAGGCGATTACCTGGCTTTCGCGCGCCGTTATGCAAGGCGATAAATCCTCTTTCGACAAGTTGCAGAAGATTGCTAAGAAGCACAAAAACGCGCGCGCGGCGCGTGAAGTCGGGCTTCTCTTGCTACGCTGTAACGCCTTTTCTTTCTTCGCGACGGGCGCGCCCGAACTTGATCCGATTCTAGTGAAGTTAGCCTCAACCTGGTTCCGCAAAGCGGCAAAATGGGGCGACGCGCGTTCAATGATCTTTTTAGGCGACGCGATTGCGACAATTGTCGCGCTGAAACGACGCGGCGCTAAAAAGTTGCGCAAGGCGCTTCAGTGGTATCGTCGCGCCGCCGAGCTGGGCGAATCCAATGCCATGAAGACTCTCGGCGACTGCTATCGTCTTGGATTAGGAACGCCCATTAACGACGAAGAAGCAGTAAAACGTTACGACGACGCCGCCGCTCTGGACAATTCTGACGCTATACTAGCGCTTGCCGATAGCTATTACCAAGGACTTGGCGTTACGAAAGACGTCGAAAAAGCCCGAGAACTCGCGCGCCGCGCCGCCGAAGCCGGTCATCTCGGCGCGCGTCAGTGGCTCGATTTCTACGAATGCGACCCGCAACCTGACCCCTTGGCGCGACCTGCGCGTCAGGAGGAGTTTTTAACGTCGCTTTGAGCTAGAGAACGGCGCAACTCTTACCCCTAATCGCCAGGAAACGACGAGAGCGACTCCTCTGCAAATGAGCTGGTATAAACTTCTTTTGATCGGCAAAAAGCCGGACGGAACGACGTCGTCTTCCGTCCGGCTACTTTGCTTGGGCTAACGACGCGCGGCTAATGCCAAACGCGTCCTCTTCGCTCGATTCCTCTTTCTTTTCAGGCGGGAATTTTCCCAAACGCCAAAGTTCGTTCCTTCTCTCCTGCGCGATAAATTCAGAACGATTGAAGACGCGCGAGATCTTTCCTTCTCGAAAGGAAAGCTCCATGACATATTCGAAATAGAGCTCGACGCAGGACGGATCGAGCGCCCCCAGCTGTTCGGCTTCGTCTTTTAGAAAGCCATCGCAAAAGTCGATCGCGCCGTCGTACTTGACAGGACGCGACGCGTCGCGATTCGCAATGAGATTAACGTCCGAGGGCGTCGGCAAAAGGTCGAGCGAATTTTGGCAAACGCTCGTCGCCTCCTCAGACTCGAGCGCGGAAGGTTCGGGCTCGACCGCGCAAGACCGCAAACTTGTAACGAGCAGGCGCTCGTCCGAGTCGAGTTCAAAGGACGCGAAATAATGCGCCGTCCCTTCCGTTCCCAAATGAAGTTCCTCGAGAATTCGTTCCGGAAACAGAACCTTGAGAATCCGGTATTCTTTTCCCTGATAATTGAAAACGCCTGAAATCTTGACGTCCATATGTCGTGCCTCCAACTAAAAAAAACGACCATTGCGTCTTGACGACAACGTTGAACAATAAAACGCGCTTCTTCGCCGCTAGAAATGCCAGGCTCGGCGTTGGATAAAGCGTCAAATAGAAGATTAATCGCTCGCCGATCCAATCGGCGAGCGTTTGAATAGACAGGTCAAATGTTAGAAACTAAACGCTCACCCTGTAAGACAACGACTATCAAAAGGGAATGGGGTCCGAATAATCATAATCGCAAGATTTCATGGAGTAGCGACCTTTTCCAAACGGTCTCCGTTCAAGAATCTTCTCAACGTATTCTCTATCGAATCCCAGACGTCCGAAATAGAACGCCAGACTGATCAGCTCTCCTTCCGGCTCTTCCTGAGAATCTTCGTCGTCCGGCTTTCGCGGCTTGCAACGCCTCACGAGCAATTCGCCCGAATAGAAAAGCGGAATATTGACGTTCTCGTAGACCCACAGTCCACCAACGTTCAAACGAGGCCAGCAATTATTAAGGAAGGGGGTCAATTCCTGACGTTGTATAGGAAAGCCGAACGGATCGACAAACCGCGCGCGAAGATCCTTCAAAACCAGCCGCTGATCGCGAGCGACTCCATACGTCGCAATATACCCCTGCCAACGTGGAATCGTTTCCTCGTTCATCGGCAAATGCAATTCTTTTGGGTCGAACAAAACGTCGTTCCCACGTCGCCCTTCAATAACGTGCCTCTTTCCCTGGTAATAAATATAGTCGAACACCCTTGCTCTCATGGCAAAAACTCCCATAGCGATTGCAAACGACCAAAACCAACGATAGACCGACCGTCCCGCGTCAAACTAGACGAAACGCTTAACAAACCGTCAAGAATCCACGCGCCGCCGGTTCCTCAACCCGACTCGAGGCGCGCCACGCCTATCGCTCTCACAAACAAGATAGAAAAAGGGCTCCGCGAATTTCTCGCAAAACCCTATCAGTAGCCGAGGCGGGACTCGAACCCGCACGTCCGTTAAGGACAGGGGATTTTAAATCCCCAGCGTCTGCCATTCCGCCACTCGGCCGCGTAGACGAAATCAACATCGTCTACAAAGGGGTATTGTACTCAAATGCAAGCGGTCGTCAAGGGACAAATTCCAGCTCGGAGTTAAACAGGAAAAAGATTGCCGTTCGTCGCAGGCGTTCCTGAAACGTTCGACGGCCTCCGGCGATTCGGTCAATAGCACGGGGAGATTGCGCCGTTCAATTGCGCGATCTCCCCGTAGCGTCGCTTCAGCCGCCAAAGTTCGCGTTTAGTCGCGCCACGTCTCCCTATTACTGAAGAGCTCGACGGCTCTTTGATACTTCTCTAAATAATCTTCGTCCTTTACTTGATTCCTTTCTATCGTCTTTTTCGCAAGCTCAAGCGCTTTTTGCGCCTGTAGCGTTGCGTTTTCAAAGTCGCCAACTTCCGCGTAGGCGGCGGCAAGCGTAAGACGTCGGAACTCAGACGAGCAATGCGTCTTCTGCGCGGCTTTCTGGGCGGCTTCCAACGCTAATTTTCCATTACGCAATTCGCGTTTTGGACAGGAGACGAGCATCCATGCGCTTCGAAAAAGACTTCCGGCAGCGTCGTACGTCTCATTAGCAATCACGTCGTCCGAAGCAATTGCAATCGCGCGCTCGGCGTACTGAACGGCCTCCTCCCAACGTTCACAATCAAAAGAAATTTGGGCGAGCCCGCACAAAAGATTGAATTTATCGAGAGGTTTAAGCTCCTTGTTATTCTCCAGACTTTCTCTAGCCTCTTTCGTTCTTAACAAGCAAAACGCGTCGAGCGCCGTTCGACACGCGTCTATCGTTTGACCAGTCGGCTCCCTCGGCTCTGGAATCGCCTCCTCCACAAGCTTCTCAAGTTCCTTATCATCGTAAAAGACCAAGAACCGTCCGACAAACTTTTCAATTACCTTTCCGTTTCGATCGACAAGCATCATAACGGACGTGCCCTTGTCCTCTATTCCATAGTACGCCG
>CADCOO010000055.1 GCA_902803085.1 uncultured Planctomycetota bacterium | reverse complement strand
TCATGCCGTCCAAAAGCGCTTGCGCGCGCTCCTGCGGCGTGCGTTTGACGTCGAGTACGCCAGGGAAATAAGACGCGAACTTACCGTCCCAGAATCTTTGCCACGAGGTGAAATCAGCTAGTTGTTTCTCAACTTCAAAGAAGGGATCGGTTACCCCGTCCGTCGCCATAAAGAGCGCCTCAAAAGAACGGACAACGGTTAGCGTCATGCGTTTCCGAACGTTCATAAGATTCCGATCGACGTTCTCGGCGCTGTCAAGCTCGCCCTTCGACGTAAGAAAGCGCGTCTCGCCCGCGTACTCGCCGGCGTCGGGACGTCCGAGGAGTAAAAGGTCGTCTTTGAGCGCGTGCGCGTCCTCGTTCGGGTCGCATGAGAAGTTCGGACGATAGAGCGCAATCGCGCCGTCGCCGATCCAGTAGCTCGTAATCGCCCAACGCGGCGGCACAACGCGCCGATTTGTTTTCCAATCGCCATTCTCCGATTTAAACCTCTTAATCGCGACGCAGAGCGCCGTCGCGCTAAAATCGGCGACGTCCGCCTTTTCTCCGCAATCGCGAAGACGCTTCGTCTCTTTCCAAATCTCGAAATACGCTTCGCTAAGCGCGTTATAGAAAATTGCGTCCAGCTTACATTCGGCGATAAAATTCGTCGTTTGGTCGGGCAAAGATTCTAGCGAGCCGGCGCGGTATTTTAGCGCGATCCACTCTCCGATCGCATTCGTCGTTTTCTGACCCGCGACGTCGCGATTGAGCGTATTAGAGAGTTTCTCCGCAACGCAATCGCAGATCAATTGCGCCCCCTTGCGCGAATACTTCGCCGAGCCCGCGCCGTCCGAAACGACAAAGACGTGCCATCCGTATTCCGGTTCTTCGTGAAAGATCGTCGCCTCGCGATTTACTGCAATCCGAAAGGCGTCGTCCCGGAACTTCCCTTCGTGCGCGTGCGAGCGTCCGCGCTGACTCGCGGCGAGAACCGTTAGCGGAGTCTTGAGATCGATCGTCTCGGCGCAACAGGCTTGATCGTCGACTTGGTACGGGGCGTCGAGAGGATGAGGATTGTTCTTCCATTCCGGGGCAACGGGTTCCAGTACGGGAGGGATAATTTCGCGCTGTCGGGACTCCAGTGTCAAATTAGGGTTCAACGAAGCGGAAGAGACGTAATCTTCCCTTCCTCCAGGATATTTGTTTCGACTCATTTGCGCTCGAATCACGTCGACATAATTTGGTTTTTCACGAGAAGGCTCCGTCGTTTGCATTACGGGGTCGTCGTAATAACTCTGCCTGTCCTTCGTTTTCCGAGCTCCATTTATCCTAAAGGCGCGTTCAAAACTAAAGCTACCATTTTCAAGATAGGCGGTTGTTCCCGGTAAAACTTTTACCTCAATCTTTCCGTCGAACGCAACTTTGGGCGTGCCTTTGATAATAAGCCGGTAACCGTCGGGAATGACGCTCAATCCGAGCGAATCAAAACCTCGAACGTCCCTCACGTCGAAACGCCATTCTTCCGGCTTGGTCTCGCGGAGAAATACGTCAAAAGGAAATTCGTAGGAGTATGGACGCCCAACCTCGCCTTCGTTCGGTTTAAAACTATTGCGAAGCGAGTCGGAAAAATGCGTCTGATAGTAGTTGGCGTCGTAGTTGGCGACCTTGTTTTGCAACGCAATGGTAAAACGCAGAACGCCGGAGATTCCGAGAGGTTGACGCGCGTCGTCGACGTTGTGAATATAACGTTTATCGTCGCTACTCATGGTGGACTAACTCCTTGCGCTTTAGGTTGGGGACGCAACGTTGAAAGCGTTAAAAGACCAATTGAATCTCGTCCGGCGGCGGCGGCAATTCGCCCAGCGAGTCGCTTGACCGTTGGCTTTGCGCGCCGACGCTGGCGGAGACCCAGCTCCAGAATTTTGAGAAGGACGAACTATCGAGCGTATCGAGGGAGTAGATAGCGGCGTCGGGTATCTGTTTGAGGGGCTCGACCTTAGCTTTCGGGCCGGCGGCGCAACAGATAATGCGCGCGAACTTGTACGACTTGAGCATGGCGACGTTCTGCTTAAAGAGCAACGTGTCGGAGGGCGCGCCGTCGGTCATAATGACGAGCATGGG
>CADCOO010000054.1 GCA_902803085.1 uncultured Planctomycetota bacterium | reverse complement strand
GTTCTCCGCCTCCGGCGTCTCGTTTTTCTCCTCCTCGACGACGTCGTACTCGAGCCCGAAGTTGCGGAGTCCCTTTTGAATCTGCTCGGTCGTGAAATCGCTCGGCGCCAGATAGACGCGCAGAAGCGTCGACGGATCCTCGCACGCTTCGCCGAGGAAAAATCTCAAATTGAGCGCGACCTGAAGATCGGAGAGCGCGGTCTCGACGAAGAGTCCGTCGGCAACCTCTTCCGGGTCCGACATAGCGCGCTTTTTCTGCCTCTTGACGAAACACCGCTTCCCCTCGGACGCGCCGAATAACCGAAACTTCTTCTTAGCGCTGGTCGGAAACCGCAATGCGCGCAGCTTGCGCGCGTACGCCTCGACCGCAAAGAGCTCGTGAAGTGCGGTCAGATAGAGCTCGCGCCAGGTCGCGACGTCAACGAGCGCGCCGCCGTCGAACTGCGCGACGACAGGTCGCGAATTCTCCAGACAGGGAAACGCGTTCCAATCGAGCGGCGCGACGTCCGTAAGGGGCGCGGCGTCGACGGTCGCTCGGTTCGACTCGTCGCCGTCTTCGCTCTCCTCGACTTCGGCGCTTTCCTTCTCGAGTTCGCGTTCAGACTCCGCCGGCTCTTCCGCGCGTCTCTCGACGGCGCCGCCGTCAGGTTGTTCCGCGCCGTCTGGCGTCGCGTCTTCCGCCGGTTCGCTCTCGGCAGTCGGCGGCTCTTCGACGGAATCGCTCGATTCAACGCGCTCGCGGACGTCGTTCTCCCCGACGTCGTTCGCCGGCGCCGGAGAAGTCGGCTCTAGCTTCTGATAGCGGACGATAAAATCCGTGAGTCGACCCGCGGAGAACCTATTGACGAGATATCGAATCCAATCGAGCGCCTCCTCGGGCGCAATCGCCGTTTCCGCGTAGATTCCGGGCGCGACCTCGCACGGATCGACAAGCTCGTCGGCGTTCGCCTCGCGGGCAAATGGCAGACGTTGCTCCCGAGGATTAATCAAGAGCTTCTTAATGCGCGTCGCGATCTTGCGATTCTTTAAGAGCTCGCTCAAAATAACGACGTAAACGTCGCGCCACGTACTAACCGACTTGCCGACGCCCTTAACGAACACCGCGACCGGCGCCGTATTTTCGAGAGAATCTTTAAGACTCCAATCAAGATTAACGAGCGCGGAGGAATATTTCGACATACTCGTCGGGTTCGTCGGCGCCTCGTTCGACTCCGGGTCGGCGAGCGTTTCCTCAACTTGCCCCGACGCGCGCAGTTCGTCGGCGTCGTCGGCTTCCGCGAGCTCGTTCGCGTCGTCTTCGCCGTTCGCTTCCTCTTCCGTCGTCGCCGGCCCGCACGATTCGTCGAGCGCGCTCGTCTCGGCGCCGTCGTCGCGCGACGTTTCGTCCGACTCCTCGGCAATCGGTTCCGGCTTCTCTTCAACAGATTCGACAAGCTCGTCCTCTAGCGCCTCCACGCCCTCGTCGTTCGCGCGCGTTTCCTCCGCGTCGTCGGCGTCGCTTGCCTCGTCGATTTCTTCCGTCGCGTCAGGCTCGACCGTTTCGCACGGTTCCAGTTCGCGCGAATCGTCGTCGTCGTCGCTCGGCGCCAACGCGCTCGCCGCGTCGACGTCGTTCGTAGCATGAGTCTCGGCGCCAACGCTCGGCGTCTCGCTTTCGGGCGCGTCGTCGTCGAGTTCGTCCTCTTCCGGCGCGAAGGCGAGCGGATTGTCTTCGCAAGGTTCCTCGGAACCGATTACCAGATCGGCGTCTTCCCCTTCGAGGGGCGGCAGTTCCAGGGTCGGCTCGCGCGTTTCGCGCTCGTTCTCGCCGCGCGCGCTCTCGTCGCGAGGTTGCGTCGCGTCGTCGTCGCGTTCGAACGCGTCGCTAGCGCCGTAGTCGTCGCGCCGTCGCTCGTCGACGTTGGGCTCGGCGATTGGCGTCGCGTCGGCGTTTGAGTTCGCGGTCGCGTTTTCGCGTTCGTCGTCCTCCTCCGGCGGAATAGCCAGCGCCTCGTCGACCGAGTTTTCGACCGCGTCGTTCGGAAAATAGTCGAGTTCGTCGGTTTCGGGCGGGATTTCCAGGGTCGGTTCCGACGTCGTATCGAACGCGCCTTCCGCAACCTCTCCGAGCGCGTTATTTTGCGTCTCCGCGTCTTCGTTCGTATCGTCGTCCTCGGGGGGAATCGCCAAGGCGTCCTCCGCTATCGTTTCAGCCTCTTCTTCCTCCGTCTCGTCGTCGTCTTGCGACGCCTCAACCGCCTCGACGGCGTTCTGGTTCGGCTCTTCTTCCGCAGATTCGACAATATTGCTTTCGTCCCGCTCGTCGTCCTGCGACTCTTCTTCAAGCGCTTGCGGAACCGGCGGGGCGTCCTCTGACGTCGGCGCCTCTTGACCGACGACCGCGCGCGCTTCCGGAACGAGGATTTCGATTGCGTCGCGTTCGATCGCGTCGGAATCTTCCGCAGTCAGCGCGTCCGTCTGCTCAGACGCGTCTTCTGCGTTCGGCGCCGATTCCTCAAGTTGCGCGGACCGTTCTTTATTCGCATAGAAGACCTGGAGGGTCCTCGGCGACATTCCCAGAAAATCGACGAAGACGTCGCGGAGATTGCTCGCGATCTGGTCCGGCGTGCGCCGCTCGTCGACGTAGACGCCGACGCCAATTGGCACGGCGTCGGAACTGCAGTCGGCTTCAAATTGGGAATAGAAGATTCGTCGACCATTGACGTAGCCGCCGTCGTCGAGGTTCTGAAGGAAATCGTCGGACCTCTCGTCGAATAGCATTCTCAGAGTCAATACGTAGAGCTCGCGCCAATCGGCGACGGAAATTAGAAAGCCGTTATAATACGCTGCGACGGGCGTCGTATTCGCCAACGGGGGGAGATTGAACCAGTCGAGGAGAAGCGCGTTTTCGCGCGCTTCGCCCGGGATTTCAACGTCGGTTGCGCGCCCAGGTTCTTCGTCTTCCCGACGCGCGTCGCCGGCGTCCGCACGTTCGACGTTTGGCGTTGCGTCGTTCGAAAATTCCCGCTCGGGAAGAGGGGTCTCGCGCGACGTCTTTTCCCGAGAAAGCGGGGCGCTTTGCTCGAGAATAATAGGGCGGTTCTCGTCGTTTTCCAGATTCGATTCGGATAGGGACTCGCCGTCTCGAACGTTTTCCAGCGCGCGTTCGGCGGATTGAACGGTCGGCGCGCTTGTCTCTGTCGACGCGCCGTCGTTTTCGTTCGTTTGCGAGCGCGCGTCGGG
>CADCOO010000053.1 GCA_902803085.1 uncultured Planctomycetota bacterium | reverse complement strand
GTTCCGATGGTCGGCGATTATCGCAAATTCCTCGACTAATTGAATCGTTCTCCACGCTTGGCCCAATCTCGTAACGTCCGCGCGTTGCGCGCAGCTAGCTCGCAACGCGCGGAAATTTTGAAAAAAATAATTTTTTCGACTTGTCAATCTGCAAACGCCGATTAAAATTAGCGTCAATCTTGACGCGCGGACGTTTGATCGTCCCTTGCCCGTCAAGCCGTAACGAACGCCTCTATAGCTCAGTTGGTAGAGCAACGGACTCTTAATCCGTGGGTCGTGGGTTCGAGTCCCTCTGGAGGTACTGCGAGTAATCGCGCTCAATAGTAAATCACGCCTCTATAGCTCAGTTGGTAGAGCAACGGACTCTTAATCCGTGGGTCGTGGGTTCGAGTCCCTCTGGAGGTACTGCTTAAAAAACTCCGCAAGGTTTTCCCTGCGGAGTTTTTTTTGTCTCAATGAACGAGCCCAAAACGCGGAAACTACGACCGCCCCTTGAGCGCCTTAGAAAGCTTGTACTCGATACTGTCGCAAAGCGCAATCCAACTCGCTTCCACCACGTTCTCGCTTACGCCGACCGTACTCCAGCGTTCGTCTCCGTCTTTACTTTCGATAATAACGCGCGTCGTCGCCGCCGTCGCCGCGTCGGAATTGAGCACGCGCACTTTATAGTCGACGAGTTTCACTTCGCCCAGCTCGGGATAAATCGGCTGAAGCGCTTTGCGAAGCGCGTTGTTGAGCGCGTCGACAGGTCCGTCTCCTTCCGCGACCTCGTGTCGTATTTCGCCGCGTTTGCCGACTCTCAGTTTAACGGTCGCGACCGTCGCGTTCGTCGTCAGAGACTCGTTCACAACGTTTACGACGACGCTCGTCTGATAGTTCAAACGACGAAAACTCGGTTGGAATTCGCCCTTCAGCTTGCTGACGAGGAGTTTAAAGGATCCCTCCGCCGCTTCGTACTGATAGCCTTCGCTCTCTTTTTGTGCGACGGCGTTAAGAATCGTCTCAATCATTTGAGGATCGAGCGGTCCGGTCTCTTCCAGTCGGTATTTCTTCGCCCACGCTAAAATATTCGATTTGCCGGAGAGTTCGCTGACGAGAATACGCCGTTCGTTGCCGACCGATTCTGGAGGAATATGCTCGTACGTCGCCGAATCGCGATTCACGCCGCTCACGTGCATGCCGCCCTTATGAACGAACGCGCTCTTGCCGACGAACGGCTGATGAGCGTTCGGATTAACGTTCGTAAGTTCGTAGAAGAAGCGCGACGCTTCCGTGAGTCGTTCGATCGACTCCGGACGCAGAACGTCGTACTTTCCGCCGCTCTTGAGCGCAAGAATAGCGGCGACGACGATGAGATCCGCGTTGCCGCAACGTTCGCCCAATCCGTTCATCGTGCCCTGCACGAGAGTCGCGCCGCTACGAATCGCCGCCAACGTATTCGCGATCGCAAGTCCGCAGTCGTTGTGCGCGTGAATTCCAAGAGTCGGCGCGATACCGCGCGCCAAGCTCGACAATTCCTCAAACGCCGCCTTAGACCCGCGTTCGATCTCTTCCGGCAACGCGCCTCCGTTCGTATCGCAAAGAACAATCGCTTCGGCGCCCCCTTCGACTGCGGCTCGCAACGTCGCCAGCGCGTACTCTTCGTTCTCTTTCCACCCGTCGAAATAGTGCTCCGCGTCGAAAAAAACGCGTTTGCCAACTTCAACCGCCTTCGCGATCGTCTCGCGGATCATCGCGAGATTCTCGGCCGGATCAACGCAAAGCGCCGATTCCGCTTGATATTGCGACGCCTTGCCGACGATCGTAAGGATCGGCGCGGAAGACGCGAGAAGCTGCGCGAGACCGGCGTCGGATTCGACGTCGACGCCCTTGCGACGCGTCATGCCAAAGGCGCAAATCTGCGCGCGACGAGGGGGTTTCGACGCGACGCTCTCGAAATAACTCTTGTCTTTCTCGTTCGACGCGGGATAGCCGCCTTCGATATAATCGATTCCAAGTTCGTCGAGTTTGCGCGTTGCGATAAGCTTGTCGTTCAAAGAGAAAGCGACCCCTTCGGATTGCGCGCCGTCGCGCAACGTCGTATCGTAAAATTCAATGCGAATAGGCATAATCGACTCACATTATCGTCGCAACCGCGCCGACGCGAAGATTCGCGAGGGCGCGGTCCAACGTATTTTAAGGGAGATATTCGGAAAAGACTCCGTCAAGCGCGACTAGATGCGGTTGGCGGAAAACTCTTCGACAAGTCTCTTCTGACTCGTCTTTCCGTGCGCCTCGTCGACGAGCACGCCCGCGCAACGTTCGCTCAAACTGATTACGCTCACGTTGACGTTGCTTTCGGAAAGCGTCATGAACATGCGGCTCGCCAGACCGGTGTGACTGCGCAGTCCCGAACCGCGCACCGTAAGTTTCGCAACGCGTCCGTCGAATTCCGCGCAACATCCGTACGCGTCGCATATGCCGTCGGAAACCGATTTGACGGCTTCCAACTCGGCGCGCGGAATCGTAAACGTTATGTTCGCCAACTGCTCGCGACCGACGCTCTGAACGATCATGTCGACGATTACGCGTCCTTCGGCTATCTTATCGAAGACGTCGGCGGCGAGACCGGGACGATCGGGCAGATTATAGAGCGTAACGCGCGCCTGATCTTCGTCGAGATCGACCGCCTCCACGACGACCTCTTCCATCTCGGCGCTCGTTATATGCGACAGCAATCTTGGCGACACGCCCTCGAGGAACGAATCGGACGTCGCGTTCGCGGACGCGCCGCCGTTGGAGTCCGCCTCCTCGCCCGTCGCGGGCTCTTCATTGAGTTTGAACGCCTCATGAACCGCGCGCAAGGCTTTAACGCCGTCGTCGCGACTAATCAGCGCCGATATCTTAATGTCGCTCGTCGCGATCATCTGAATGTTGACGCCGCGTTCGTAGAGCGCGTGGAACATGCGTTGCGCGACGCCCGACTGCTTCGTCATGCCGAGTCCGACGAGCGAGACCTTAGCGACGGCGTCGTCGAATCCCAAACGCTCGGCGCCAATCTCCGCGACCGTCGCCTCCATGACCTCGCGCGCTTTCGCCGCGTCGTCGCTCTGCACCGTAAAGGAAACGTCCGTGCGCCCGTCGCGACTCGAATTCTGCGCGATCATATCGATCGGAATCTTCGCTTCCGCAAGTTTGGAGAAGAGACGCATCGCGACGCCAGGTTGATCCGGAACGCCGAAAACGGTCAAACGCGTCTCATTCGTCGCAAGCGCCGCGCCGCACGCCGCCGCTAGACGACTCTCAGGCTCCGGACCAATAACCGTGCCGGGATTCTCCGTAAAGCTACTGCGAACGTGCACAAGAACGCCGAATTTCTTCGCGAATTCGATCGAGCGACTGTGCATTACGCCCGCGCCCATGCTTGCGAGCTCGAGCATTTCGTCGTAGCTAATGCGATTCAACTTGCGCGCGTCCGGCACCACGCGAGGATCCGTCGTATAAACGCCGTCAACGTCCGTATAGATGTCGCAACGTTCCGCCTTCAGCGCCGCCGCCAACGCGACCGCCGTCGTATCGCTACCGCCGCGGCCAAGCGTCGTTATATTGAAATCGTCGTCGACGCCCTGAAAGCCCGCCGCGATCACGATCTTGCCGGCGTCGAGCGCCTTGACCATGCGGTCGGTCGAAATGGAACGAATTCGCGCCTTATTGTACGTCTTATCCGTCTTAATGCCGATCTGCGCGCCCGTAAAGCTAACCGCCTCGTGACCGAGCTTCTCTAGCGCGATCGCCATAAGCGCGATCGTTACCTGCTCGCCCGTCGAAAGGAGCATGTCCATTTCGCGCGCGTTAGGACGCTCCGTGAGTTCCTTCGCGAGGCTAATCAGATGATCCGTCTGCTTGCCCATCGCGCTCACCACCATAACGACCTTATTGCCCGCGCGCGTCTCAAGAATAGCGCGTCTCGCCGCCGCGAGAATACGCTCCGTATTGGCAACGCTCGTCCCGCCAAATTTCTGTACGATCAACGACATGCTATCTAAACCCTTTCTACCTGAAGTTCGCCCCAATGTTCGGAGCTCGACGTCGGAGGAATTTTGCTACAAAACGGTTCCTATTATATAGCGCTTTGCCGCTATTCCAATGGGGTCCGAGCGCGTTTTCGCGAAATAAAGTTAGATCCAGCTAATTCTAGGTCGCTAGAAACCCCCGCCAACTCCAGAACGAGCCGTCTTTTTGCTAATGCGGCTGATATTCGCAGAAACTCAGTAGCGCTCTCAGCCGAATCTCCCAAGTTGGTCGTTCGAAGCCGTCGATTCACGTCTTGTTTCCCAGCAGTTTTCTAAAAAGCTCCTCCGCCAACATATGAGCGTTAAAGAGCGCGCCTGGCTTTAATGAATTGCGCAAACGTTTCGAAAGAGAGTTGCGCGACACGCTCTTGTCGATATTTTTGCGTCGCTTCTTTGAGCTTTTCGCCGACTCTCAGCGCAAGCGCGTCGTCGTCCCATAATCGGATTATTGCGTCGACCCAGGGGGCAACCTCGTCCGGAGTCGGCGGCGCGTTGGCAAAGGGGGTGAAACGCTTGGGAATCGGCAGACAGAACTCGGAGGGCAAAACTTCGGACAACGCGCCGCGTCACGAGGTCAAAACGGGTATTCCATTTAACGCCGACTCGACGGCGACGCGCCGAACGTCTCTTCGCAGAGGGACGGAACGAGCGTTATTCTCGTTCTGGCGTAGATTTCACTTGGACGAGTCGTCGTCTTCATAACGTGGAGATTGCTCAGCGCGCTTGCGCCGGGAATCTTTAATAGCTCAAGAGCGGAGGTTCGCGACTCGACGACGAGCAGCGGGATCTCGGGCCGACGCTTCTCTAATTCACGCGCTATGCCAAGAAAGAAGAAGAGTCCTTTTTCGCGCGAGAGATTGATTAAGGTAACGAATTCGCGAGTATTGGAGTCCGTTAAGGTTCTTGCTTCGTCGATAATCGGCGGGAGAACGAGCGCGTCGAGTCCGATAAGATCGCGATAATGTTTCCGCGTATGTTCAGAGGGAACGACGCAGGCGTCGTATTCATTGAAAAGCTCCTTGCGTCGGTAGGAATGATTGCATAGATAGAAGACCGTCGTCGCGCCGAATCGTCGCGCAATGCGAGGGCCGTTGAGCGCCGTGCGATAACCGCCGTAGCTCAGAAAGACGTCGGGCGAAAATTCCGCGATCTTATCGTATAAGAGTCGGTGGAACGCCTTGCTCGACGCGAGGGAAATATCGTACGCGCTCTGCTGCGAGGCAAACGCTTCTTCGGGTAGGAACGCGGTTGAGTCGACGCCGTCGTCGTTGTAATGGACGACTTGAAAAGAATCGAGCTTTTGCCCTTCGTTACGCTTGATCGTCCCTCTTTTAACGTCGTGCCGAATACCCTGTCGTCGTAACGATTGGAGAAAAACGGCGCAGGAAGGAACGTCGCCGTCAAAGAACGCGCCTGAAACCGTCGCCGCTTCGGCCCCGCGTTGAACCAGTTCGCGCAATAAAGATCGCGCTGAAATAGCCGCGCCGCTTCCAAGGTCGGAGATATTGTGATAGGAGCCGAATAAGACCTTCATTTTTGTTTTTTATCCATTTT
>CADCOO010000052.1 GCA_902803085.1 uncultured Planctomycetota bacterium | reverse complement strand
GGAAGATTCAGCTTCAATCGGAAGGCGCTGAGATCTTCTTCCGACGCGTCTCGCTGCGTCCGTGGGACGAACCCCTCGATTAAAGGTTGCGATGGTCTCCAGAAGACAAAATTAATAAACGGCCGCGCTCTTAAGTCTTATTCGATAAGACTCAGGAGCGCGGCTGTTGCGTTGAGGAAGGCGCGAAGGGAGGTAAAGCGAAGCTAGCGCGTCAAAATCGGCTCAATCCAAAGAGAATGATCGCTCGTATTCCCATTGCCGCCGTCTTCGGTAACCAACTGTAAAACGTCGACGTTCGAAACGTCGACCGACGCCGTATGCAAGTCGTGATCCTTAACGACGGCGCTACGGAAAAGCTCGCGACCATCCCCGCGAACGACAAAGACGACCGAACCGGGCGAGCCTGACTGCAAACCGTAAGAAAACTCGAAACGCTTCCACTTGCGACCCAGCGACGTCTCTAATACGCTAGGCGCGTGCGCCGAAAGCCCAGACGCAAATCCGCGACCGCCGACCTGCAAAAGGGAACCGTCGAAATGCGCGTTGCGCGTCAGTCTCGACCACCCGACGTTCTCGCGCGTAAAAGACGCGTTCGTCAGATTGAAGCTGGCGTCCGACGCGGCGGCCTCCTTAGGCGAGTCAAGTGCGGTCGAGTTCGTATTCGCGAGAACTTTCACAAGATCGCGACACAACGTCTGAGCCGCTTCGTCGTTGGCGTAATCTTTCTCGGCTAATTTCGTAAGCGCCGCGACGTCCTTCTTAGAGAACGCCGTCGAAATTATACGCAACGTCATGGAACTGGCGATCGGGTCAAATTCATTTTTGGATCCGTCGGGATTGAGGGCGACTCTAAAGAGCAATTGCGTGTCGACGTCGCGCACGACGCAGACGCGCAGTTCCGAAGGTTCCGGCGCGACTTCAGTGAGTTCAACGGTAAAGGTTCCGTCTTCGTTAGGACGAACGCACCATGTTTTAGCGTCGTAATCGGACGCGCGAGAATCGAGATCGTCGTAAACAATGACTCCGAGAACGGGACGAGCCGTCTCAATTTTACCGGTCAAGGTTACGGAGCGTTCTCCAGAACGTTTGGCGCGCAAATCGACCAGGCTAACGTCCAGCGCGCGACGCTGCGGGGTCTGCCCGGAAATCGCGGGAACTACGGAAAGACGTAGCGCTTCGGAATAGGTCAAAAAGGCGCCCTTCCCTTCGCCGCGCAACTCGCGGCCAAAGGTATGATTGCCGCCGCCCATGAGCGCCGAGCCAAGCGCCGCGCGTTCTACGCTGGTTTCGCAATCGTGCGGAAGCGTGAGAGCGTGTCCTAATTCGTGCGCGATACCGCCGATGTAGTGGGAATTGAACTCGCCGACGCTGCAGGGACGGTGATAATACCCTCCTGGCTCTTTGCTCGAAAGTTTGTCGGGGTCGAGCATAGGATCGTCGTAGAACCACGCGGTTCCGTTAAAGGGTGAGCCGGAACCGACAAAGGACGATACCTCTTCTGCTTTTCCGTCTTTCCATAACAGTCCCTGCTGAAAGATAACGATCACTTCTTTGCCGACGTCGATTCCTTGCTTTTTGAGCGCGTCCGCCACAACCGCGCGCACGGACCATGCCGATTCGCGCCCATATTCGACCATCGGCTTAGGCGCGCGAACTTCGTATAGTTTCAGTTTGCCGGGCGTCGCTTCTTCCAATTCAAAAGTAAGCGGACCGAATCCGTTTCGTTCCATTTCGCGACGATAGAACTCTTGAACGTAGGTCATAACGCGAAAGAGTCGTTCGGCGCGATCGGGGTACGGCTTGCAGTCGCTCGGAGTAAAGTAGACGCACTTCAAGGGACGCGGAGTCTCTCGCGGCGCGTCTTGGGAAAACGCGGAAGAGGCGCAAAACGACGCAATTAACAATAAAGCAATCAATAGTTTAGACTTAGACATAAAGTTCCTGTCGAAATGAAATGAGGGAGGCGGATCTAAAGGAAGGTCGTAACGATCTAAAAGGAACGCTACGACCATAAACCTTTTGCGCTTATTAGAGTTGCTTAAAGCTGATACTGTGGAATCTTCAAGAGCTCGCCGTCTTTAAGCGCCGACTGATGCGCGACGACTCCGCACGCCGTCGTATTGAGCGCGACCGCTACGTTCACAAGAGGATTCTCGTTCTTAAGCAACGCCTCCACGAAATTGTTCATAAGATACCCGTGCGAACCGCCGTGTCCGCCTGCGTCGACTTGGGGCGGCAACGCGGGTTTCGCGAGATTGAGTTGATCGACGATCGCCTGCGCCTCCGGAACCGCCCCGCAGTACTTGCTTTGCTCCGCGTACGACGCAAGCTGCCCGCGCATTCGACCGACTTCCCCGCTCCAACCGGGCGTGTCGAAGCTCACCATAATGCGAGCAACCCCGTGTTCCGACGTGCGAAAGAGCCCGATCTCCGTGCCGAAACAATTGCCGTAAGCGTTGTTCTCAGGCTGGCGGAATTTGTTAATACTCTTTTTCCCCATGCACGAAACCTCGACCATACTGCCGAAGGTTACGCACGTGTAGTAAGCGGACGCGTGCGTCGGATACCACATGACCGGCATGCCGACGCGCCAGTTCTTATAACTCGGGGTCGAGACCGGCGCGTAATGAAGATACTCGCCTTCGGTATAGACCATTTCGCCGAACCCGCCAGCTTGATAAATCTTGCGCGCGGCATAAACGTCGTCGTGAAACGCGCTCGTCTCGAACATGCCGTATTTCAAGCCGGTAGACTTCACCGTTTCGAAGAGTTTGTCCGCTTGTTCAGGGGTTCCGCCCCAGTAAGCGGGCACGCAGGACGCGACGTGCTTGCCGCAGTTGAGCGCGAGAACGGCGTGATCGGCGTGGTGCGGCGCGTCCGTCGCGAGGAAAACCGCGTCGATATTAGGATCCTTGACCATCTCTTCAAGGGACTCATACGTCTTTTCGCAGCGGCACGCCTGGGCTAAGCCTGCGCAACGATCGGGAAAGAGGTCGGTTACGGCGACGACCTCGACGTTCGGATGATTCTGAAAACCAAACGCTGCGCCAAACTGACACGCGCCGTACCCGGCGATTCCAACGCGAATCTTTTTGTCGCTAACGGGCGTCCAAACCTGACTTTCGTCGACGTTCGTTTCAACGTCGTCAAAACCTTGAATAACCTTTTTCTCATCCTCTGCGCGCGCAAAGGAACTAACGGCGCCGCCGAGCGTGGCGGCGAGACCTGCGTTTAAAAATGTTCGTCGATTCATGACGTCTCCATATCTTTCAAAAGTTGCTTTAGAAACCTTCCGCACAAACGCGTTGCGGCGTTTGTGCGGAACGCGCGCTATTGAATCTCACTAAACTCGTCGGAAATCCAGGCGGGAAGCTCTTTGAGCGATTCGCGCGCTTCTGGCGACGTCGGAACGCCCCATTTTTCGAAGAAGGGCGCGAGATTGCGACCGCAGTTGCGCGACAGGCGAACCATCCACTGATCGCGCTTTTCCAAATCGTTATGCGGCAGTTCGTTAGCGGACGCCTTGCGGTACTCTTTAATCGCGTTCATAATCGGCTCCCAACCGAATTCGTTACGAATTTGAATTGTCATTCCTAGCGCAAGGAAAGGATCCTTTTTCCAGTGTTCAAAGTCGGCTCCTCGATCAAGATACTTTTTCAAATCTTTGAGGCGGCGTTCTTTCGTCAGTTCGCCGCGAGTTTCCTCTGCGCGCTTGCCGTTTAACTTTTCCATGACGTAAAGCGAGAAGTAATTGCACGTTACCTCCGTCGTACCGGCAAAAGTCCAATTCGGAGACTGATGATTGTGACCGAGTTCATGGTAAAAGCCCCAGTTGCCGTCTTTCGCAAGCGCTTCCGCGTCGACGAGCGCCTTTTCTACGTCCATCCACGTCATGACCGGATAGCCGCTATGCATATAGCCGGCTGAGATTTGGCGATCGCAGCAGATGCGTTCGGGGCGGTCGGGAACGGCGGGTCCGGCGTTGAGTTCCGCTTCAAGATCGAGAACGCGATCCCAGACTTCCATAAGGCGTTGAGGATTATCGAGATTGCGAATGGCGCGTGAAGGAACCGTTACGATAATATTGCGACCTTGCAATTCCGCCCAAGGTCCCGGTAATTCGCGGATCGTCTTCCAAGCGTCGAGGCTCGTTTCGTCTTTAACGAAGTACGGCGCCGCCACCGCGCCGGAAATTGTAACGTCGATCACGTCGGGCGCGCCGGCGCCAAGCCCGCGAGGAACCGTTATATAGATCGGACCGCCGAAGGGATTGGCGAGCGTCGTTACTGGCGAAGTTATCTTTTTCTCGATGCAAATTTCAGGATAACGCTTCCAGTCGCCCAAATGCCAAAGCGTGTCGCGATGCGCGCCAATTCTTACGCCAAGCTGTTTCGGAAGTTTCTTCAAAAGATCGTTGGAAATCGTAACGGTAATAGGCTCGCCGGGCGCCGCGTAAAGACCGGTCGAATTCCAATCGGGAATCGCGCTCTTAATTGAAACGGATACGTTCTCCAAACGCGGCGCGTCTTCGGAGGGCGCGCCGGGAAAACTATCGGCGGCCTTCAAAGCCGGAACGTCCTGCGCCGACGTCGAGCCAGAAAGTTGACCGTGAAGATAGCGTTCCGTTTGAATTGATACGACGAGGCGCGCGAGAAGATCGGCGCTACGAATGGGATCCTTTTCCGTGGGAACGAGTTCTTTCGAGTAACCCGACGCCAACTGATCGATCGACGCGCGGTCTTCTGCGGAGAGATTCGGATAGATCAGCGCCTGCGTCGCCGCTATCTGACGCGAATCGTCCGCGTTGAGATTCTTAATGAGCGCGTCGACTTCGGAGCCGGAGTCGCTAAGTTGGCGCAGGAAATTGAGCGTTTCAATTCCAGAAACGTACTTCTTCGACGCCGTTTCTTGAGCGTCGACCTTATACGCGCCCGAGAACGTCGGTTCTAGAAAGCCCGGCGTCCACGCCATATTCACTCCGTACTTACGAAAGAAGTGATTGGCGCGATAATCTTCGAGAATATTCTTACCGGGATTGAGCTGTTGCCAGCCCCAGCCTAGCCCGCCGGTAATGAAGCCGGCGCCCCTTTGAACTACTGAGAACAACTTGTCAAACTGTTCGTCGTTAAGGGAAAAGGAGTCGCTAATAAAGAGATCGAATTCGTCGGGAATCGTCGTTACGACGCTTGCGTCGTAGCCTTTTTCCTTAAGATAGTTCGCGAGCGCTTCGTCGCGCCATACGGCGATTTTCGCGTCTTTGTCAGCTGAGCCCGTCGTCCATTCGATCGCGTTTGACATGAACCGTTCCGTACCGGGAGAGCTGGTTATTGCCGCCGCTTTAACGTAGTCGGGATGACCAAACGCGACGACCTTGCCCGCGCCGACTCGCGACGCAGAAACGAGAGACTCGCTGGTCTTATTATCGTAAGCGCCGAGCGCGACGGGAAAGGAATTCTCGCCGAAAGAAACAATTGGCCCGGGCGCGCCTGTTTTCGCGATCGAATCGACGCCGCGCGTTAGGATCGCGAGGTCGGATTCAGCGCCGCATACGACGGACGTCGTCAGGACGGAAAATAACGAGAGAACAACTAGTAGTGAAATACGTTTTTTCATTTCATGAACCTAATGAAAATAACCTGGAAAGATCGCTGTCGCGCATGGAAAAGCCGACAAAATCTTAGGGATCAACAAACTCGCCGACGGAAGTCATATGCGCGTCGTAGCCGGTTAGATATTCGATGATCTCAGGCGCGTCGTCGGTGAATTCATAAAAATAGTTTTTACGAATATGCTCGAGCATGAAGCGCTTCTGCGCCTGCGAGAGAGTCGTGCGCGTCTTCGCTTTTTCTAGAATCTCCGTTTCGCTACGAATCAACGCGTTGAGAACGCCCCGACCCGTCAGTTCTTTAAAGCGCAGAGCCTTGAGGCGACGACCGGCGTCCGTTACGACGACGTACCCTTCGACCAGCACGAAATTCCCGACCTCGGGCAAGCGTTCTGGCGCGCGCTTAACCGACTGATAGCCGGTTCCTACGTTGACGAACCAGCCTTCGTTGTTCTTCCAATAAGCGATTTCCTTATCGGAGCCGAGAACGACGTAGAGATTATTCGGCTGAAGACGCAGCGGCCGAATGGTTCCCTCGTCGTTGAGAGGCGCCTCCTCGACCGGGGGCGCGACGACCGGCTCCGGTTCAATCAAGACGGGCTCTTTACACTTGGGGCATGATCTCGTTTGACCGCGAAGCTCGTCTTTGGCGTTAAGTTTACTTCCGCAATTTTTACATACGACGCGAATCGTCATATCGTCCTCCGTATTCTGTTATTGGACGCTTGCAATTAATATGCGGCTCGCGTGGCCGCGAGCGTTAATACAATTGTACGATTACGAACGGCGATTGCAACCTTCATTTCCAAAAGCAAGCGCAATCCGCTAATCGCCGCGCGCAACAGATTGACGCTTGAACTCCGAAAGGAAAAAGAGTAGAAAAATAACGCCCTCGTCTTGTCAAAATTAAAAGGAAAGATACGATTATAGAAAAGGTATTTGGCGTTCGAACGTCGCGCATACGCGTTGCGCGAACGAGCGGCGATAGTCTTAGGCGTCGAGCGAACAAGCGAAGCGCCGCAGAATAGAAGTAGGAACGGTTATGTCGAAGAAGTGTGTGTTGGCGTATTCCGGCGGGTTGGACACGTCGGTCATTTTGGGATGGTTAATGGACAAGGGATACGAGGTGCACGCCGTGTACGTCGATCTCGGACAGCCGTGTGAAGATCGCGACGCCATCCGTAAGAAGGCGGAGAATATCGGCGCGGCGTCTATCCGTTTCATCGACGCCAAGGAGGAGCTCTGTCGCGATTTCGCGTTCCCTGTTCTGCAATGGCAGGCGAAATACGAAGGCGTCTATCTACTCGGAACCTCGATCGCTAGACCCCTCATTTCCAAGAAGATTCTTGAAGTCGCCAAGGAAGTCGGCGCGACCGCTTACGCTCACGGCGCAACCGGAAAAGGCAACGATCAGTGTCGTTTCCAACTCGCCGCAGAGGCGCTGTGCCCAACGATCGAAATGATCGCGCCGTGGCGTATTGACGAATTCCGAAGCCAGTTCCCCGGACGTACTGAAATGATTCAGTACTGCGAAAAGAACAATATTCCGGTCAAGGCCTCGATTGCCAAGCCCTACTCTTCCGACGAGAACTGCCTCCATATCAGTTACGAAGCCGGGAAATTGGAAGACCTCAACGTCAACGGGCTCGACCTCGTCGACTTTGGAATGTGCGTTAAGCCGCAGAACGCGCCCGACAAGGAAGAGGAAGTCGTTGTGGATTTCGTTGAAGGAATTCCGGTCGCCGTCAACGGTCAAAAGATGAGCGCGTACGAAATCGTCGACGCTCTCAATAAGATTGGCGGACGCAACGGCGTCGGCATTATCGACATGGTCGAGAATCGTTTCGTCGGCATGAAGAGCCGCGGCGTTTACGAAGCGCCTGGTATGACGGTTCTCTACGCGGCCCATCGTTATGTCGAACAGCTCACAATGGAGCGCGAGCTCATGCACCTACGCGATCGTCTCGCGCCGGAAGTCGCCGAGCTCGTCTACTACGGATTCTGGTACGGACAGAAGATGGACGCGCTGCTCGCCTTTAATAAAGAGGCGCAGAAGAGCGTTACGGGATCCGTCTCCCTCAAGCTCTATAAGGGCAATATCATTCTGAATAACCGTTCGAGCGTCAACTCGCTCTACGACGAAGGCATTGCCACGATGGAAGGCGGCGACGACTACAATCAGAACGACGCCACCGGCTTCATTCGCATCCAAGGACTGCCCGGTCGCGTGGCCGGTACGGTTCATCCGCGATTCTAGTCGGCAAACGACGACTTCACAATCTTGACGAGAGAACACGGCGTTGCGATTATTAATTGCGACGCCTTTTTTATATCGCGACAAAATCGCGCTCTTTATTGCGCGCTAGCCTATTGAACAAGGAGCATATCCCATGACGAGACGACGTTGCTCGATTATTCTTATCGCGCTCGCCATTACGCTTTTTTACGCGAATTCGATACTCGCGCTCGATCCAACTGTCAACGCGCTTCTGCCCGTCCCGGAGAACGTCGAATCGATTACGCCAAAAGACGCGCCCGCGCTCGCCCGCCCGAAAATGAAGTGGGCCCCGCAAGATTTCGCCAAGGATCCGAGCGTTGTGAAATTCCACGACAAATACTATCTCTATTTCTCCATTCCTCCGCAACCTGAAGAAGCGGGCAAACGCGGCTGGAGCGTCGGCGTGGCGGAGAGCGACGACCTGACGGAATGGCGCTTTATCGAACGACTGCCAGCCGACGACGAACGACTGCTCAAAGGATTCTGCGCCCCTTGCGCGCGCGTTTTAAACGATAAGGTTTATATCTTTTATCAGTCCTATGGAGGCGGATCGAAAGACGCTGTCTGCATGGCGGTTTCAGAAGACGGCGTTCATTTCACGCACAACCCTAAGAATCCGATCTATCGACCGCACGGAGAGTGGACCAACGGGCGCGCGATCGACGCCGAGCTCGTTCAATTCCAAGGTAAGTTCTTTCTCTACGCGGCGACGCGCGATCCGGAGGGCAAGATTCAGAAAATCGTCGTCGGCGTCTCTGAAAATACGATCGATGAAATCTGGGACTTAGGCGCCGACGCGTGGCGACAGGCGTACGACGGCTCGATTCTTGAGCCAATCTTGCCATGGGAAACGCAATGCATTGAAGCGCCGACCACGATCGAACGCGACGGCAAGCTCTATATGTTCTACGCCGGCGGCTACAACAACAATCCGCAACACGTTGGCGTCGCCGTTAGCGAAGACGGCGTCGCCTGGACGCGACTCTGGCTCGTTCCATTTATTACAAACGGACCGGAAGGACAGTGGAACGCGTCTGAGTCGGGACATCCTGGCGTATTCCTTAACGAGGACGGTCAAACCTGGCTTTTCTTCCAGGGAAACGATACCAAGGGCAAGAATTGGTTCCTCTCGCGCGTTAAGATCGGTTGGCGCGCTGCGGAAAACGGATTCGAGGTTCCTTACCTTGAAGAAGAATAACGCCGCCGCGACCGCGTCTTAAAAGAATCAACGCCGCCGCAGAGTTTGTACTGCGACGGCGTTGTTTTATAGGGAATTGAAGCGTCGAACGCTACGATTAGTTCGGATGAACGTCCCAACCGAGTTGGTCGACGTGCAGGAGGCGATGCGACTTTTCGCCCAACGGTTTTTCGAGATACTCGTCGTAAAGCGTTTTAACGCTCTGATTCTCATGCGAAAAGCGAACCGCCATATTCGCGTCAAGATTCCACAGAGCGGTCGCGCGAGTTTCACCGCGTTCGCTACGCTCGTGAATTGGCTGGCCGCCCCCGTTGGCGCAACCGCCGGGACACGCCATAACTTCGACGAAATCGTACTCGACGTCGCCGCGTTTAAGCGCGTCTAAGAGCTTGCGCGTATTGCCGAGACCGCTAACGACCGCGACTCGGACATCGACGTCGCCAGGCGCTTTAACTACCGATTCCTTCCACGGCTTGGCCCCGCGAACCTGTTCGAATGCGTCAGGACTCGGATTCGCGCCCGTCAGCATGAAATACGCGGTGCGCAACGCCGCGTCCATAACGCCGCCCGTCGCGCCGAAGACGACCGCCGCGCCCGTGCCTTCGCCAAGCGGACTATCGAATTCCTCGTCCGCTAATTGTTCGGGCTTAATTCCCAACGAGGCGACGAGACGATTGAGTTCGCGCGTTGTGAGAACGACGTCGACGTCAGGATCGCCGCACGCGTCGCGAAGGGAGGCGATCTCACATTCGCTTTTTTTGGCCATGCAGGGCATGATGGAAACGACGCGTACGTTGTGCGGATCGAGCTCTTTGCGTTCCGCGAAATAGCTTTTAGCAATCGCGCCGAACATCTGCTGCGGCGATTTCGCCGTCGACGCGTTCGCGGTAAATTCCGGGTACTTTGTCTTGAGGAACCGCATCCAGCCGGGACAGCACGAGGTGAACATCGGCCATTGATAATCCTCTTTATGCGCAAAGCGTTCGAGGAACTCGCTCGCTTCTTCCATAATCGTGAGGTCGGCGGCGAAGTTCGTATCGAAGACGTAGTCGAACCCAATGCGGCGAAGGAGCGCCGCAAGACGTTGCGGCGTCGCTAGGTCGGGCGCGATTCCAAACTCTTCCTGCCACGCTGCGCGAACGGCGGGCGCTACTTGCACAAGCGTCGTAACGCTCTGGTCCGCCAGCATTTCAAGAACGCGATCCGTATCGTCGCGCGCCGTGAGCGCGCCGACTGGACAGTGCGTTACGCATTGACCGCAGTACGAACAGTCGGTCTGTGAAAGCGGCTTATTCTCAGTCGTTCCAACCGTTGCGTTTGAACCAATTCCCAGAAAGCTCCAGATATTGACCGTTTGGATATTGTCGCAGACTTGAATACAGCGCATGCACTTAACGCACTTGTCAGCCTCGCGAACCAGCGGCGACGCGGGATCGAGCTCGTTGGATTCTAACCGCGACGTAAAAGCGTCCCGGTTAATATTAAGTTGTTTCGAGAGTTTCTGAAGTTCGCAATTACCGGAACGAACGCAGGTTGTGCAACTGGTATTATGCTCCGACAGGATAAGCTGCACGTTCGTCTTACGCGCCTGGACAACCTTCGGACTATGCGTTCGAACGACCATGCCGTCCTCAACGGGCGTGTCGCACGCGGGCAAAAGGCGATCGTAGCCGACGACTTCCACGACGCAAACGCGGCACGCGCCTATCTGATTGAGACCTTTCCAGTAGCAGAGCGTCGGAATTTCGACGCCGACTCTCGACGCCGCGTCCAGAATAGTCGCGCCTTCTTCAATTTGAACGGATTGACCGTTAATCGTTAGATTTACCATTTTCCTTCACGCCCTCCGCGGAATCGACCGTAGCCAAAATGATCGCAACGCAAACATCGAGACGATTCCTGGCGCGCCTCTTGTTCGCTCATACCCAGTTCCACGCAAGCAGCGTCGTTCTTGCGTTCGCAAGATTCGCGTTCGAGCATATTGACGCGACCGCAGGCGTTAAGATTATAGAAATGAGGCGATGGAATATCTACGCTAAGTTGGATTTCATGACGATAGCCAAGATATTCGTCTATATTAGCGGCGGCGACTTTGCCGGCCGCTATCGCCTTAATTACCGTCGCTGGGCCTGTGACGCAATCGCCGCCCGCAAAGACGCCGGGCATGTCCTCCACGCGCGCGCTGTCGTCGGCGCTAATCGTGCCCCAACGTTGCAACTTAATGCCGGCGGCTTCGAGAGGCTCTGTCTCGACGCTTTGTCCGATCGCCATGAGAACGACGTCTGCGGGAACGCGCGTTGCGGGCGCGGCGGCGTTAAAGGGCTGAGGACGTCCGTCCGCGCCGTGAAGACCGACTATTTGCGGTTGGATCCAGAGTTCGACCGCGACGCCATGCATATCCGTTTCTATTTCGACCGGCGCGTGGAGCGTTAAGAATTCGACGCCCTCGCCCACGGCGCCTTCGATCTCCTCGGGCAGCGCCGTCATATCTTCTTTGCGACGGCGATAAACGCAGGTAACCTTCTCGGCTCCGAAGCGAACGGCGCTGCGCAGGCAGTCCATGGCGACGTTGCCGCCGCCGATAACGACGACGCGCTTGCCGCGAAAATCGGGCTTGTTCCCGTCCCCGACGGCGCGAAGCAACTCGACCGCAGAATAGACCCCTTTCGCGTCGGCGCCCTTACAACGGAGCTTCTTGTCGCCATGCGCTCCGATCGCAATATAGAGCGCGTCGTAATCGCGGCGTAGATCGTCGTAAGAGATTTCCTTTCCAACGTCGACGCCAAGTTTTACTTCGATTCCTAACGAAAGAATCGATTTAATTTCCGCGTCGAGCGTTTCGCGAGGATAGCGATAGTCCGGGATGCCGTAGCGAATCATGCCGCCAAGGCGCTTGCGCTTCTCAAAGACCGTTACGGCGTGACCCATGAGCGCAAGATAGTACGCGGCGGTGAGACCGCTTGGGCCGCCGCCGATAATCGCCACTTTCTTACCGGTCGAGGGCATGCGCTCAGGTTGCGGAACCTCTTTAGCGAAATCGACCGCGTAGCGTTTCAAACCGCGAATATTGAGCGGCGCGTCGACCAGACCGCGACGGCATCGCGATTCGCAAGGATGTTCGCAGACGTAGCCGCAAGCCGACGGAAACGGATTGTCTTTCCGAATAACGCGAACCGCGTCCGCATAACGACCGGCGTGAACGCACGCAAGGTAACCGGGAATATCGACGGCGGCGGGACAGTTCGCCACGCAAGGAATAGGAGATTGCCCGCCGTTATGACAGCGCTTCGTTTGAATATGCGCTTCAAAGTCGTCGCGGAAGCCGCGAAGCGCTATGCCGAGGGTCTTGGCGGTCTCAATCCCAATAGCGCAATCGGCGGTCTCTTCGACGACGCGCGCGATTTCTTCAAGTCTCTTAATAGCGTCGGGACGCGCGGTTCCACGAAGAACCTGCTCCAATAACTCGACGGTCTGCGCCAAACCAATACGGCATGGCGAACACTTTCCACACGTTTGCGAACGAGCAAACGCGACGAAATTCTTCGTCGTCTCCACGGGACAAACGCCGTTCGGATTCGCGGCAAGGCGCTGCTCCGCTGTGCGACACAAGAGATCGACGACCTCTTGGGCGCGACCCGGCGTCCTTAATTCTAATCTACTCAACTTATCGATTCCTGGTTCAAAAGTTGTACGTTACGTTCAGCTACGACCGCAAGTTCAGGAATATGGCTCGCGCGTTTCGGTAAAAACCACGCCATGACGCGACGTTATACGCTTAAAACCGAGTCGATGGCGCTGTCTCCGACGCCATTGACGGTAATCTTTGAATGTGCGATCAGTATTAGCTAGATTCTATATTACAATTAGCATTTCGTCAACTGGAAAGAGGCAAGATTGCGGAATTTCTCGACAAGAGATCAGATTATCGCGCCCACGCTTCAGCTTTTAAAAGGAAATTGTTGTCTTTGCGCCAAACTTCGCTAGAATTGAGTTACAATTGTTGTTTATTCAAGTCGTTTCATCCTGGAGACTCCGTCATGACGCGCCTATTCAAGACTGCCCGTTCTTTCCTTACCCTCGCCTTACTTACCGGCTGCATAACGCTCTCCCTCGCGGAAGAAAGAGCCCCGCAGACAAACCGCAAGCCGGTTGAGTCGACGCGCGTACAATTCAAAGCCTTCGACGGATCCGATCAGCTGTACTACGAGTACGAGCCGAAGAAACTCGATCCCGCGCGCCCGACTCTCCTCATTTTAGCTCTTCACGGACACGGCTCCGACGGCTCGCAACCTTTTAACGGCGTCTACGCGGAGTTCAACGCGACTCTCGATCTCGCCGCTGAAAACAACGCGATCGTCGTTGCGCCAGACTATCGCGCGCGAACGTCATGGATGGGACCGGCGGCGGAAAAGGACGTCCTTCAGATACTCGAGGAGCAAAAGGCAAAACGCAAGATTGACGCCGTCATGATCATGGGCGGATCAATGGGCGCCTCGTCCGCGCTGACTTTCGCCGCCCTACACCCTGATCTCGTCGACGGCGTCGTCGCTATGAATCCGACCGCCAATCACCTCGAATACGAAAATTTCCAAGACGCCATTTGCGAATCCTACGGCGGCGCCAAGCGGGATATTCCCATGGAATACAAGAACCGAAGCGCCGAGTATTTCCCTGAGCGGTTCGTCTCGATTCCTACCGCGATTACTCTCGGCTCTCTCGATAAAGTCGTGCCCCCTGATTCCGCAAGAAGGCTCGCCGCGATTATCGAGAAATTAGGCGGACAAGTACTTTGTATTGAGCGCGACGATCTTGGACACACGACCCCGTACGAAGAATCGCGGCGCGCGCTCCTGTTCGTTCTAACCGCTATGTCGCAGACCAACGAATAATGCCAACGTTGTTTTTAATATCATTCCTAAGGGAGGTTCTCATGTCAATTCCGTTCCAAACGCGCGTTGCGTTCGCGCTCGCGTTTATCATTGCCGTTTTCGCTAACGACGCCAAGGCGCTGGGCGAAGACGCGCTCGAAACGCCCAAAATGACGGTCGCTATCGACGGTGAAACGATTCTACCCTCGTTCGGAACCGTTGCGGGCTGTTGGTTCTATCATTCGGGGGAGACGGGATCGCAAGTCCTCCTTCTAGGATTCCCCGAGTGCGGACTCGATCGCAAACCGCATTATCGCGCCGTTCTCGAGCTAACCCCCGGTTCAACCGTTCAATTCGCGTTGCCCGCCGAGCAACTTGAAAACGTCTGCGTCGTCTCCTGCAACGTCGACTATCTTTCTCAGGACGCCAAGCCGACGATCGCATGGTCGCGCCCTGACGCCTCTGCGGAATTGAGCGCGTCCGACGCCGACGCTAATCGAGTAATCGCAAGATTCAAGCCGGAACGGAAACCGCTCCTTCTCGCCGTCTCCGCCCCGCAATTCGACCCCGCAACGACTTCATGCGCCGTCGCGTTAGATAATTTTATCTACGAAACCGCTCCCGTTCAAAACAACCTGTCCCTCGAACCGACGCGCAAAAAACAGTCCCTCGATCCGATCGAAACCTCGCCAAACTTCAAACCGGCGCTCGCCGACGCGCTCGTCGAATGGGACTGGAGAATGCAGGACGGTATCAACGTCGAACGCAAGCCGCGCTGCTATATGGACGCGATCCAGGAAAGACTGCCGCAAGGGCGCGCGCTGCTCGCCGACCTCCACAAAACGATCGACGACGACGCCTACGACGCGCTCCTCCCCTACGATCCCGAGATCGCCGAGCGTTTCGATGCGATTAAAGATCGGCTCGACGAATGGGACGACTCATGGTTCGCCCTGGAAAAGGAATACAAAACTCTAATAGGCGCGCCGGACGACGCGCAAGCGGAAGCGCTATGGCGTAAAATGCGCGTCTTGCGTCGTGAAATTCTGCTAAACGCGCCATATTTCCAGTTTAGCAAACTCCTATTCGTTAAGCACGCGCCCTCCATTATGAGCCATCAGCTAACGCAGGTCTACGGATACTGCGCGCGACCAGGCGGAGGCGTCTTCCTACTCGAGAATCCTGGAAAATCGATGATGGCGCGCGACGTTACCCCGGAAAACCTCAAGCTCGGCTCCTATATGACGCCGGAGCTCTCGTTCGATGCAAAGGACCTATACTTCTCCTACTGCGAACTTGACTCCACGCCAAAGGTATGGCGCGATCCCGACGCTTACGGACGGCGTTACCATCTTTACAAAGCCTCCCTCGAAAACCTCGATCAGCCGAACGCAAAGCTAAACGCGCGGCAGCTAACCGACGGCGACTACGACGATTTCGCTCCGATTCTACTCCCAGACTCCGACCTCGTCTTCTCCTCGACGCGACGAGGAGGATTCCACCGATGCGGCGGCGGACCGTGCTACGTCTATACCCTAGCGAGAGCCAAAAATAACGGCGACGATCCGCGCCCTATTTCATTCCACGAGACGAACGAATGGTTCCCAACGCTCGCGCACAACGGACGCATTATCTATACTCGCTGGGACTACGTCGATCGCGACGCCGTATATTACCAGCAATTATGGTCGACGCGACAGGACGGGACCGACGTTCGAATCGCTTACGGAAACAACACCTTTAATCCGCCGGGATTCTGGGAGCCGAAAGCCGTGCCGGGCTCCGATAAGATTATGGCGGTCGGCGGGCCGCACCACGGCATGAGCGCGGGCTCCGTCGTCCTCATTGATCTCAATAAAGGCGTCGACGGTCCGGAACCGGTCGAGCGACTCACGCCGGAAACGCTCTATCCGGAAGGGGAAGCGCCGTTGCCGCTCATTCCGCAACTCCCGGAACTATGCGATTTCGACTACGTCCCCGCTAATTTCTGGCAGGCGATGCGACCCGCCGAACGCGCAAAAGAGACGATCGAATCGCAGCGATGGCCCGTTCACTGCTATAAATCGCCCTATCCCCTGTCCGAAAAGTATTTCGTCGCGTCTTTTAGCTACGACAAGCTTACGGGCGAGGCGGGACCGAATATCCCGAACCAGTTTGGAATATATTATTGCGACGCGTTCGGCAATCGCGAGTTGATCTATCGCGACCCGAATATCTCCAGTCTCTGGGCGATACCCGTGCGCCAACGTCCGGTTCCGCCCGTCGTTGCCTCGACCTTAGACGAATCGCGGCAGGATCCTCAACGTCCGACCGGAACCTTCTTCCTGCAGAACGTATACGAAAGCTGGCCCAATAAGATCCCGGCGAAGATTAAGGCGTTGCGGATCGTTCAGGTTCTCCCCAAAACGACGCCAAACGCGAACCAGCCGATGGTCGGCGCCGCAAACGCGTCTCCGGGCAAGCAGGTTTTGGGAACCGTGCCCGTGGAAGAAGACGGCTCCGCCTTCTTCGAAGCGCCCGCGAAGACGCCTATCCTATTCCAAGCGCTCGACGAAGAAGGGCGCATGGTGCAGGGCATGCGTTCGTTAGTCTATCTCCAGCCGGGCGAGAGCGCCGGTTGCGTCGGATGTCATGAAGACCGCATGGCGTCCGCGCCGAGCGTTAAGACGATCGCCTCGACCAAGGAACCGGCTAAGATTACGCCGGGCCCAGACGGCTCCAAACCTTTCAGTTATCCGATTCTCGTCCAGCCCGTTCTCGACGCCAAGTGCGTCGCGTGCCATAATAGCGAAAAGGCGGAAGGAAACGTCAATCTGACCTCTGAGCTCGACGGAACCTATACGAAGTCCTACAACGCGCTAATACCGCGCGTCGCCTATACCTACTGGGGCGCCCCGGAAGGAAACCACGAGCCTTATACCGAGCCCGACCGCTTCGGCGCGAGAGCAAGCGCGCTCGTTAAGCTCCTACAAAAGGGTCATTATGACGTTGAACTAACGCCGGAGGAATGGGAAAGAATCAATACGTGGATCGACGCCAACGCGCTATTCTACGGCACGTTCAAACCGGAAGATCAAGCGCGACAACAGCGTGGAGAACGAATTGAAGGGCCGGAATTAGAATAATTAAAAAGATCTCGCCCTAAACTCGCGACGGCATATTCATAAAGAGTATGCCGTCGCCTTGTTAATTCCCCTCGCGAAGAGCTCCGCACAGTACGAAGGACGCGATATATGAAGAATGGCAAAACCCCCGACCCCAATACGATCCATCCAATACCGGGATACGTCGATGAAATTTACGTCAAGCCGACGATAACGAACCCCAATATCCTTGTGGGCGAATTCACCTATATCGCCGATTCGGAGTTCGAAAAACACGTAACCCACTTATACGAATGGAACGGCGACAGGCTGATTATTGGTAAGTTCTGCCAGATAGCGGCGGGCGTCGAGTTCATAATGAACGGCGCCAATCACCAGATGAACGCCGCGTCGACCTTTCCTTTTTACACCCTGCAAGGCTGGAATATGGACCCGCCGTCCATTAACGACCTCCCACTCAAAGGGGATACCGTTATAGGAAACGACGTTTGGCTCGGGCAAAACGCCGTAATACTACCCGGCGTTCATATTGGCGACGGCGCCATTGTCGGCGCCAACTGCGTCGTCGGTTGCAATATCGAACCCTATACGATCGTCGTCGGCAATCCGGCAAGAGTTCTGCGAAAACGCTTCGACGACGAACTAATCGAACTATTGCTCAGATTCAAATGGTGGGATAAAACCGTCGAGGAAATCGACGCGCTCATTCCAATCCTAACTTGTAGCGATCTGCAAAGGGTTAAACTGGAAATAAAGGCGAGATTACTTCTGGCGTAAGGATTTCCCCTACCCCATGTGCGAACGCGCTTCGACGAAAACGTTCCCGTGCGGCGCAGCATTGAGCTGCGCGAAGGCGCCAGGATCCGCGTCCGCAAGTAAGCGCCAGAGCGCCGGCGTCTCAGTCCGCGGAAAGCGCACGAATTGAGCGCGATAATCGGTTCGCAAGGTTGGGAGTCGAAGCCCTAGTGCGCTCGACGCCTCTTTGAACTGTTCCGCAGCGATGGGAAGGAATTGGATATGAAAAAATATTTCAGAGAGGGCGGATATGGGCTTGACATATAGAAAAAACTCTTTAGGATAACGATGTGGTTCTTTGCGACCCATAGTAATATTTTTACCGATGTT
>CADCOO010000051.1 GCA_902803085.1 uncultured Planctomycetota bacterium | reverse complement strand
TGCGAATCGGCGCTCTTTCTCTTTGGTTAGGTCAAGAGTTCGACGACCGCGTCGACGAGCGCGTCGGTCGTCGCTTCGCGCGCGATCGCCGCGACTTCAACGCCGCGCGCTTCGAACGCCTGCGCCGTAAGCGCGCTTATTGCGACCCATCGAACGCGATGAACGGCGTCGCCGAGCATGTTGACGAGCGCGTTTGCAGACGCGGAACTCATTGCGACGGCGGCTGCGACCGCGCCAGATTCTAACGCGCGCAACGTTTCTTCTTCCGCCGTTTGTACGTCGACGTTCTGATAGGCTTCAACTTCTTCATATTGCGAGTCGGCGGCACGCAGCGCGTTTCCAAGAGTCGCGCGTCCGCGATTGGCGCGGAAGGCGAGCGCGCGAACCGACGAGAGGTCGGCGTATTCGGCGCGTAGCGCGTCGACGAGACCGTCGGAATCGTAGCGACTCGGCATAATCGTCGGCTCGATTCCGAAGTTTGCGAGCGCGCGCGCCGTGCCGGGTCCAATCGCCGCGACCCTAAAATTGAGCCGCGCAAAGAGCGCGCCAACTTCGTCC
Organism: uncultured Planctomycetota bacterium; assembly: GCA_902803085.1. Taxonomy (GTDB): domain Bacteria; phylum Planctomycetota; class Planctomycetia; order Pirellulales; family Thermoguttaceae; genus RUG369. The sequence continues at coordinate 4,810 of CADCOO010000051.1, read as the reverse complement.
GCCTGGGAAAAGGAGGAAATTACCATCAGCCGATCCAGCGCAAAAGCGACCCCGTTCGCGCTATTAAAAACGGCAAGGTCGTATTGGTTTTCAACAAGACGCCTCAGAGCGTCGTCGAGCAGTTTCGTCTTTGGGGTCGCGCGTATTTCAATTGCCGGTTGACATAGAGTCTCGGCGCCTAACGCATGAAACTGTTCGCACAACTCCTGCGCTTGACCGCGAGGTCGCGTAACGAGAATGAGTTTACTATCGAGCGGTTTTTCCATGAGACTATTCCGACTTCTGCTAGACTCTGACGATTAATGAGCGTAGCGCCATTGTAGTGGCGCGCGCCTTCGATTCAAGTATGTTTGCGCGACTTTCTTATAAAAACGCAAGATTGCTATTTGCGCGGATTTTGTTTTTTGTTACGATTGCGCAGGTTTGGCGAACGGATTGGGTTTGCCAATTAGATCGAGTCATATAGAAATGGAGTTCTTACGATGAGAAAGATCGCGCCGCTAAGCGTATTGCTGATTTTGCCGCTCTTGTGCCTTGCCGTCGGTTGCTCGCGCTGTGGCGGCGACGCGTCGAAAACGCCGACGCCAAAAGTCGAAAGCGGCGAGAACGCGTCGTCGGAATCGAACGACCAAGCGGATTACGAAATTGACCGATCTGAGATCGAAATTGAGAACCTTGACGCGCCGGAGGGCGTTGTGAACGAGTTCTTCAAGACGTTTTTCAGCGGCGACGACGAAGGCGCGTTTGCTTTGCTTTCGAGCAAGGCGCGCGACGCGCAACGCGATCAGTTTAGCGCGCAGAAGAGCGATACGATACGATGGCGCGTTTCCCAAAAGTCGAAGGCGAAACGCGGCGCGGTTCACGTCTGGGTCGACGTCGAGGATTTTACCGATTCAGGCGATATTCAAATGGATTCGCTCACCTTTATGTTGGTCGACGATATGGGCAAGTGGCGAGTCGCCGGTTTTCAGGTTGGCGATTTAGCCGTTAATTTTGAGGAATCGATCATAGCGTCGACGGAGACGAACGACGCCGAGCCTCCGCGCACGGCGACCACCGAACGCGACGGCGTTATCCGATAACGCCGCCCCTCGATCAAGCAGACGTTGCTGAAAGAATAGCGCCCAAGGACGGCGAAAGCACGGATCGCGAATTAGGCAGGACGTCTTGGCGCACGGACGCGCCAAACTGAGTTGGTTCTTACAGAGCCAAGCTCATGCGGCGTCGCGAGATTTCATGGAGGAAAATAAGATTGCGACGTCGAAAGACCCGAGTTTGCCAAACTGGCGAGCTCGGGTCTTTTCCTTTATTCTGGATGAACGCGCAGTCAAAAAAAGAAAGAGAACGCCAAACGAGTCGGCGTTCTCTTTTGGGCTATTACGATCTATCGTTGCAGAACGACCGCGCGATTAGGACTAGTCCCACCACCAGTTTTCGGTCTCGTTATTTTCGGAGGCTTCGCGCTTAGCTTCAACGTCGCCCTTCTTGTCGTAAGTGAGGTGATCCAGATCGAGCGCGATTTGGGGCTCAATGTGGACGCCGCCTCCCGTCGGATAAGACACGAGATTGGCGTTGTGACGGAACGCGTTGACGGCCGTTTCCGCGAATTTGGCTTCATTAATCGTTTCCGTCTGGAATTTTTCTTCGCTCGCAAAGAAATCGGGCGTCCAGTTCGTCTTGGCGTAGACGTCTTCTTTCTGGAGGTACGCGGCCACGATCGTCATATCGATCAGGTTTCTGAGATTCGCATAGACGGGCGTTACGTTCGCGATCTTTTCGAACTTCTGCGTAAAGCTCTTGGCATAAGCGCGCGTCGCGGGATTGCCGCGTCCGACGTTCGCGGAACGCTTACCGTCGGCGCCAACCAGTTCGTCTTCGCCGACCAAATTAACGCCGAGTCCGACCAATTGAATCGCGTCGCCCGCTTCCGTTTCAACAACGCAATCGTAGTTCGGCTGGAAATACCAGCGGACAAGCGCGTTCGACGCCATAGCGCGCGGATTTGAGGCTTCGACGTAGGTCGACATCTTAACGGGCGCTGGTTCAAGGCCAATGCCGATGAGCTTCATGCGGTAGTCCGCAGCGACGAGGGTCGTCGCAAAGTTGGTTTTGGGCGAGACTCCCCAGACTTTGACGTTTTGCAGACCGAGCGCTTCGCGAATGCCGGCGGCGTATTCAACGCACTCGGCGTCGCTCGAGACGTTCGGCTGCGGGGTCGTCTTCAGATACGCTTGCATCGCCTGCAATCCGGATTCAGACGGATCGATCGAGCAACCGACGAAAGAAGCGCCTTCGCCGTTCGCCGGATAGGCGCGCAACGCGACGACAAGGTCTTCAAGTTGCAAGGTTGGACGACCGCTCTTCGCGCCGACGTTTCCGCCTTCAACGCCAATCGTCCACGGCTCGGCAGGCCCGGCAATAACGACGTCTCCCGTCTCCGGATAGACGAAAACGTTCTCGATTCTCGTTAGACCGGCAAGATTAGCCATATCGTCGGAGACGACGCCGTCGTTGGCGACGATCGCCGCTTCTAGGCGATTGAGCGAAACCTTTCGCAACTTGCTGGGCTTGCGCATATCCGTAGGTACGGCGTCGAGCGCGTTCTGGCGCAGTTCAGCAAGCGCGCCTTCGTCGAGAGTCATACGCTGCAGAACGCCGTTAGCATCGATAGCGACGCCGCCGGACGTGCTGTTGCCGCCGCCGCGGTTGCCATTGTTGCTATTGTTGTTATTGTTATTGCTGTTGTTGTTGTTTCGGTTGTTGCTATTGTTGTTATTGCTGTTGTTATTGTTTCGGTTGTTGCTATTGCTATTGTAATTTTGTCCGTAAGCCGTCGACATGGAAACGGTGAAAAGGACGATTAGCGCAAGGATCGCGCTTATACGAAGGACAAATTTGCTTCGACTCATGAAAATCTCCTAAACTTTACTTAGGCTTAACGGTCTGGTTTTATATTGGGAGTCGGATCGCTGTCGAAGCGCGAGTCCGGCGCGTTTTTACAGGATTCGACGCTAAACGTAGCGCCAAGCGTCGCGAGACGAACGCAGTAGCGTAGCCTCCGCCGCTATTCTAAAATGATAATTTGACGCGCCCCAATAGGCAAGCATTAAGTTGTCAAAATCGCCTTTTTTGTGGAAAAATTTTCCCACGACACACGACAATACCGATTTTAACGAGAGGCGCGCCGTCGACCGATTCTGGCGTCGAGCGTTTTGGATAAAAACAAGGGAACGGCGCTCCAGATTACGCAGACGTCGATAGTCATTTTTTGCGCCCAGCTTGTTTAACTGGATTTATTGGCGCAAAAGTGATTCTTTTTCTGATTGTGAGAATTCTAAAAACAGTTGCTTCTAGCGTCGTTGTCTTTCTTTGACGAACTTGCGCTTTGTGCGTAAGCGTTGAGTCTGGCTATGACGCCGCCTCTAAAATAAACTTTCTCGTTATTGAAGGATTAAGTTGGAGGCGCTCGAGGTCGAAAAGGATGATAGGGCGCGTTGCGTCCTGAGCGCGGTCGCGCGTTTTTTGTTATGCATTCCCCCACGGAACCAGACGCGTGCGTTTCACAGGAGAAACGACGCATGGTTTGCGTTATATAGTAGAGAAGATCGGTTACGACAATGAAGAAGCGTTTTTTTATTTGCCTTGGCATGAGCGCGCTGTCGCTGCTAGGAGTCGCATTTGCCTCCTCGGGAGCGCACGCAGTTCAGGGCGCGAGGTTTCGTCTCTTTTCCGAGGTTTGGCTCGACGTTTCGACTTACAACGTAGTCTTAGCGGACGAGCAGGAATTGTCAGACGATCAAAACGCTTCTGAAGGCGTCGCCGTGTCAGGCGACTTAGCGTCGGGCAAAGTTACGATTCGTAGGACTCCCTCCCAAGTTGTTGACGTTGAAGCGAGTCAGGGCTCTGCGGAAGTTGGAATAACCGAGATAGAAGCGAGCGCGTCGCCCGATTCTGACGCCGCTAATGAAACAGCGGAGGAAGCGCAGGAAGTTCAGGATACGACGAGTCTACAGCAACCAGAAGTCTCCGAGGAGGAGAAGTCTCGAGCGCTTTCGACCGGTTCGTCTGACGACGCGCCCGACGCGTCCGTTAAATTGCCGGACGGCGAGGTCGCCGCCGTCGACGTTCAAAACGCGAACGAACAAACGCCGCCGCCCGCAATCGTCGTGCCGCATAGTTCCAAAGCGCGTCGGAATCCGAACGCCGAAAAAGCGGTTCGCGATATGACGAACGATATGCTGGAGAATCTCAAGAAATACGGCGGCGGCGAGCTCTATCAGCGTTGGCGCGCGTATAACGCGAGTATTCGCCGACGAACGAATAGCCTTCAGACGGGTAACGAATTGAATTCGCGGTGCCGTCTGAAGTGGTATGAACGTCTGTATCAGGATCCTCTCAACTCGGTCGCCGAAGTCGAGCAGGTATCGCACGCGCTTGGGCAACGATTCATGGGCAATATGTCGGACGTCATTACGGGCGTTCGTACGGCGCGTAATCTTACCGACGTCGCGCTGCGCAACGAGCGGTTCGAGCCGAAAACAGCCGATTCTCCGCAGACGGCGCTCGAGAATTTGAAAGCGGCGCTTGTCGAAGCGTCGTCCCATCACGCGAAGGCGCTCGCGCCGATGAGTAAGAATGACCTTGCCGCCGTTATGGCGGAGTCGCACGCTATCTTTTGCGGTCAGGTGCAGAGCGGGCATACCGTGCAATCGCGCGGTCGCGCTCAGTATCTGATCGACGCGATGGAGAAGAGCAGTAAGAGCGAGATGTACAACGCGGGCGAAGCGATTCTCGCCTGCCTTACGGAAGA